>JAGAWD010000092.1 GCA_017941585.1 Olsenella sp.
AACCACTACACGGTGGCCAAGCGCCGCCGCGAGAGGGACTTCTACTCCCCCGGCGGCGAGATGGGCCTTCGCCCCGACCACGCCACCGTGGTCTACGGCAACCTCATCCGCAGGAGGTTCAAGCGCGTTCCCGTCATTCTCGGCGGAATCGAGGCGTCGCTGAGGCGGCTTGCGCACTACGACTACTGGAGCAACTCGCTCAAGCGCTCCGTCCTCCTCGACAGCGGGGCCGACATCCTGCTCTATGGCATGGGCGAGCGCTCGGTGGTCGAGGTGGCCGACGCCCTCGACGCGGGGCTGCCGGCAGACCAGGTGACCTGGATCCGCGGCTCGGTGTACCGGACGCGCACCCTCGACTACCTCGACGACCCCGTCATGCTCCCCACGTGGGAGGAGATGGAGGCGGACAGGCTGAACTACGCCAGGAGCTTTGGCGTGCAGGAGAAGAACCTCGACCCCTTCAGCGCGCACACCCTCGTGGAGGAGTACCCGCACGGGGTGTACGTCGTGCAGAACCCGCCCGGCATGCCTCTCACCACGAGCGAGATGGACGCCACCTACGAGCTGCCGTACGAGCGCACCTATCACCCCATGTACGAGGGCAAGGGCGGCATACCCGCCATCCGCGAGGTGAAGTTCTCCATCGCCAACAACCGCGGCTGCCTGGGCCAGTGCAGCTTCTGCGCGCTCAACTTCCACCAGGGACGCATCATCCAGAGCAGGAGTCACGAGTCGATTCTCGCCGAGGCGCGCCTCATGACCAAAGACCCCGAGTTCAAGGGCATCATCAGCGACATCGGCGGACCGACGGCGAACTTCCGCTTTCCGGCATGCGAGAAGCAGCTCAAGAGGGGTGCCTGCGTGAACCGCCGCTGTCTCTCGCCCAAGCCCTGCCCCAACCTGCGGGTGACGCACGAGGACCTCGTCGAGCTCCTGCGCGAGCTTCGCGCGGTGCCGGGCGTCAAGCGCGTCTTCATCCGCAGCGGCATCCGCTTCGACTACGCGATGCTCGACCCCGACCACACCTTCATCCGCGAGATCGCCGAGCATCACACCTCCGGGCAGCTGCGCCTTGCCCCCGAGCACATCTCCGACGCGGTCCTCTCCGTCATGGGCAAGCCGAGCAATGACTCATATCAGGCATTCTGCAGGGAGTTCGACCGCATCAGCAAGGAGATAGGCAAGGAGCAGTACGTCCTTCCCTACCTCATGAGCTCGCATCCCGGCTCCACCATGGCGGAGGCCGTGAAGCTCGCCGAGTTCTGCCGCGACCTGGGCTACAACCCCGAGCAGGTCTCGGACTTCTACCCCACGCCGTCGACCGTCTCGACCGTCATCTACTACACGGGCGTCGACCCGCGCACGATGAAGAAGGTCTACTGCCCCACGAACCCGCACGAGAAGGCCATGCAGCGCGCGCTCATCCAGTACCGCAACCCCAAGAACTACGACCTCGTGGTCGAGGCGCTGCACCGGGCGCACCGCGAGGACCTCATCGGCTACGGGCCGAAATGTCTCGTGCGGCCGCACCGTCCGAAGGAGAAGGGCAAAGCGAGGGGCGCAGGGGGCACGGGCGGCACGGGCGGCACGAGGAGCCCAGGAGGCGCGAGCGGCACGAGGAGCCCGAGAGGCACGAGGGGCGCATCGCCGAAGGGCCGCGGGCACAAAGGCAGGGGCCCAAGGGACCCAGAGAAAACGGGTAGCACCGGGAAGACCCCCGATGTTGGCAAGGGCAAGGGTGCCGGCAAGGGCAAGGGTGCCGGCAAGGGCAGAGGCGCGAAGAAACACCGACCAAGACGCAGTGACGGCAAACTCCGCCACGAGTGAGGGCTCGGGCAAATGCGGCACTTCGACAGCCTCGTCGGATAGGCAGCGCCCGGGTGCAAAATGCCGTCGAGCGCGTCACCCGCACAGGGGACCCCTCCGGCGCAAAACGCCGTCAAGCGCGTCTCCGGCGCAAAAAGGCGCCGAGAGAACGATTCGCCGAGGGGTCCTGGCGCAAAACGGCCTCGAGAGAACGATGCCCGGCGTAAAAAGGCGCCGAGAGAACGATTCGAGGAGTCTCTCGACGCTGTTTTGCGCCGGCGAGGAGTCTCTCGACGCGGTTTTGCGCCGGAGGGTCGCCGGCAAGTCACTCGACGCATACCATGGCGCGCGAAAAGTGCCATAGAAGCGCGCATCGCGACCGAAGAGCGCTGCACGGGCGTGCACGCGCGACGGGAAGCGCCATCGGGGCACGCAAGACATCCCCCATTAGCGCATCCCACTAGAGCATGAAGCTCGGCATGGCTCCCTCTCGCGCAGAGCGGGCGATGTCCTCGAGGGCCAATGCCACGGCGTCGTCAGCGCATGCGCCAACGTGCCAACGAGCAGCCGCCGCGGCGGCAGGCGTGGCATTCGCCACGGCGACCGAGTTCTCCACCTTCTCCATGATCTGGAGGTCGTTCTCCGCGTCGCCGAAGAAGACCACCTCGTCGGGCGCGACGTCCAGCTCCTCCAGGAGAAGGTCAAGCGCGGCCCCCTTGTTCACGCCATGGGGAACGATGTCACACCAGTGCGGCACGGGCTGGATGAAGTCGAACTCAGGACAGAGAGAGGTGCCGGCCTCCTTGAGCGCGGCCAGGTCGTCCTGCGTTCCCGAGCACGCGAGCGTCCCCCCGATGAGGCGCGCGTCGGGAACGCGGTCAACGGGCACGGCGGTGAAGGAGAACCTCTCGCCCCAGGCGTCCGCCTCCTCCTGCGTGCGCCCGACGCACCACACGGGATTCTCGATCGTGGTCTCGAAGGGATAGGCGCAGACGAACGCGTTCTCCATGGGATCGATGTAGTCGGCAAAGCGCTGGAGGGCGGCGTTGTCGACGAGGCTCAGATGGCGGATCTCACCGTCCACCATCACCTTCTTGCCGTTGGAGAGGAGCCCCGTCTGGAAGCAGGAGTCGTCGCCGTCGAAGAAGCCCATGAGCTCGACGTAGTCGCGTCCCGTGGCGGGCCCGATCTGGATGCCAGCGGCGCGGACCTCGGCCATGGCGGCGCGGGCGCGCGCGGACACGTGGCCGGCGCCAAACGGGATGAGCGTGTTGTCCATGTCGGTGAGTACGAGCTTGATCATGGTTCCCCTTTGCCTTTGGTGAGCGAACACAGATGATAGCCGAACGCCTCGCCCCCCTCTCGCAGCCCCGTAGAATCCACCATTGAAATCCACCGCCATATGCGTGGGACCCATGCCAACGCCGGCGGCGCGAGGCCGCGCGCTGCGCGGGAGGGCCAGAGCGCGGCCCTCGACGAGCCCCCGATCGCGGGGCACAACGCGCGCGCAGCGCCACCGCCGTGCATGAAACTCGCCTTCGTGCGACGCATTGGGGCTGTCCGTGCATGAAACTCGCCTTCGTGCGACGCAAAATCCGGCCCGAGCGAACAGTTGCATTTTTGTTCTGCATATCTATTAGATGGCAACTGGGAAAACGCCGGTTCATATGCATGATTCCGGCGTCGCACGACTCATGCCCCGAAAAGCACGTCGCACGAAGGGCCGTTTCGTGCAGAGAAGTCGCAGACACGTCGAACGAGAGGCCGTTTCGTGCACGCAATCCTCGCCAACGCAGAGCACGAACCCAAAAACAGCTTCCTAACGTGCAAACACGACGGAGTGCGAAGGCCCCTTGCCTCTCAGGCACCGAAAACAGACCGAAAGGCGCCTGTGGCTCAATCGCAAAAAACGCCCCGCCACACAAGGTGGCGAGGCGCAAGAGGAAAGGGCGCAGGTTGCATCAGTGTCGCGAGGACTACTTCTTCTCGGCGGCCATGCGCTCCATCTCGGCCTGCTGCGCGGGCGTCAGCTTGTTGTAGTGCATGAAGCCGAACACCACGAGGACCGCGACGATGACGAGGCCGATGATCATCTTGCTCTCGATGGTGTGGCCGAAGGGCGTGGAGAGAAGCTCGAACACCACGGGAGAGAGAGCCATGCCGAAGTTGATGCCAGCCATGCCGATGGCCAGGTTAAACGCGCGGCCCTCGGGAGCGGAGTTGCCCGCCGCGAAGTTGCCCTCGGTGGGGACGTAGGTCTCCTTGCCCAGCGAGGCGATGAAGCCGCCCGCAGCAAGCATGCCCAGCATGGGAGCAACCAGGACCAGCAACAGGCCGACGCCGCAGATGATCCAGGCGATGGGCATGGCAAGGTTCTTGAACTTCTTGAAGAGCGGACCGACGAGCAGGCCAGCGAAGACACCCGCGAAGCTGGTGGCGGTGGTGACCATGCCAGACTCGGCAACGCCGCCCAGACCGCGCTCGGCAACGATGAGTGAGACGTTCGTGTTGAGCAGCTGGAAGCACATGATGAAGATGAAGCTCAGCACCGTGATGAGCGCGACCTCCTTGGGCATGCCAGAGATGACGTTCTTCTTGTGCTTGGGCTCGAGCTGACCCTGAGGCAGGCAGATGGCCTCGATGATGATGAAGGGAATCATCGCGAAGTAGCACAGGTAGGAGCGGCTCCACTCCTGGGCGCCCAGCGCAGAGGAGGCGATGACCCAGAGGATGCCGCCGATGGCGACGAAGGTGGAGTAGATACCCATGACGGTGCCGCGCTCTTCGGGGTTGAAGCAGTCGGCGATAAGGGCGTCGGTACCATTCTGGATGGCGCCGATGCCGAGGCCCATGAACGCGGAGGCAATCAGAACCTGCTGAAGGCTGTTGTGGAAGAAGAAGTGGATTGACAGGCCCGCGAGCACAATGATGCAGTGGCCCACGAGCGTGGTGATCTTCTTGCTGACGCGCGTTGCCAGCACCGAGGACACGAACAGGGCGGAGAGCGCCATGAACAGCGGGACGATGCCCACGACCATCTGAATGGCAGCGACGTTCTCGTTAGGGAAGGTCGCCGCAATCTGTGCGACGATGGGAACGGGCACCAGCATGCCCATGATGCACATCGCGGCGGCGTAGATGCCGACGATGTACTTGATCTTCTCTTTACTCACGAAAACCCTCCTCGTATGTAAAAAACTACACAAATCGAACGTGACCGTATTGTACGAGCGACTTTCGGCGCATGGCGTTACATATTGTGCTCAGATGTCCCCCAGTGCGGGACAAGTCATACTTAGATGTCCCATTCTCCGAGAAGGGCGCCACGCCATAGAGAAGCGTTCTCGATTGAGAAAAGACAAGGACCCTCTATTCTCCGGAGCTCCTGCGGCGCAGGACCAGATAGGTGTTGAGCACCCCGGACCTGCCATCGGATTCGAAGCGAGCAATCAGCTCGGCGTCGTTCGAGACGGCCTGCGCGAGGGCATCGACTTCCCCCTCCCCGAAGCTGTGGCAATACCGGAAGACGTGCGGAAGGCCCTGCCAGCCCAAGAGATAGTCTCCCTCGCCCAGATCGGCGGGGTCGATTTCGAGCTCGCGAGACGCGTCCGCCGTCGTCGCGAGCGCACGTGCCGCCAATGTCGGGTCAGACATGAAGCGCCAAAGGGAAACGCAGCACGTGCCGCCCCGCCTTGTGCGAGCGACCAGTGAACGCAGCAGCATCGCGCGAGCGTCATAGGTGGGAACGTGGTGCAGAAAGCCGAACGAGACGGCAAGGTCGCATTCATTCGCAACGTCGAAGGGCGGATGCACGCAGCCGGCGGGCCCAGCGTCCGTTAGAGCTGCGGCCGAGGGTCCGTCTGTCAAGGACGCGGAGCGCATTGATTCCGCGAGAAGCGAGCCGACGACGTCGACCTCGTGAAAGGTGACGTCCACCCGAGGGGGCAGGGACACTCCGGCAATCAGGTCGGCGCAGTTGTCCACCGCATGATAGTCGAGCTGGACCTTGGGGAGCTCCGAAGAGAGGAACGAGGCGAAACGCAGGTTTCCGCAGGCCAGGTCGAGCACGCTCAGGCGCGCCTCGCGCGAGGGCGAGGGCAGCGCCCCGCAGGCCGACAGCGCGTCAAGGCAGCGTTGCCACCCCGGCCATGCACCATGGCGGGTAGCCGAGAACGACGCCGCCTGCTCCTGGTAGAATGCGGAGTTGAGCTCGCCCATCATGCGCGCGAGACCAGGCGCCATGTCTTTGGTGCCACGGGCGTCGTGGGCGCCGTGGGTGTCGCGGGCGGCGTGCCCAGCGCGGGCCTCCGTACGTGCGCCTGCGCAATTGTCTGGGGTCTTTTCGTCCATGTGACAATTGTACGCCCCGCGCCCAAGCAAGCGAGCTCCATACTCGCAAAGTCCTTGCAAGAGACGATGAACTTGAAACCCTGCGGGGAGACGGTTTCGACGCCGTAAGGGCGAGCGCCGAGAAGGACGAGCGCAACACACACGTATAATGGGTACCCATGGAAGAACTCCTGCTCGACATACTCTCTCGTCTCCGAACCATGCCGGGGTCCGACGCTCTGCCGTCCGTCGAGGTCGAGCGCATCGTCCGCGCCCACAACCGAGGGATACGCGACAATGCACACCATCTCTCGAAGAAGCGAATCCTCCCCTTCTACCTGCATGTTCGGGAAAGTGATCCCGATCGCTGGCAAGCCTGGGGCGTCGACGGCGCGCTCGAGACGCGCCTCCTCAGGACGCTGCGCATGAAGCCCAGGCGCACGGCATCGGGCGTGGCGACCATCACGGTCATCACGCGCCCGCACCCGTGCTCGAGCAACTGTGTCTACTGCCCTTGCGACCTGCGCATGCCAAAGAGCTACCTCTCGAATGAGCCCGCCTGCCAGCGCGCGGAGAGAAACTACTTCGACCCCTACCTGCAGGTCGTCGCACGCATGCGGGCGCTCAGCCAGATGGGGCACGCCACCGACAAGGTCGAGCTCATCGTGCTCGGCGGTACCTGGAGCGACTACCCACGCGCATACCAGGTCTGGTTCGTGCGCGAGCTCTTCCGCGCGCTCAACGAATGGCCCGACGTGCAAGGTGCCGCCCACGAGCGCTACGCGCACTACCGTGACTGCGGCCTCACACACGACGGCGGCTCACTCACGGCGTTCGTGGCGGACGAGCAGGCAAAGGTCGATGCCGGCGAGTCAACCTACAACGAGGCGTACCGCAGGCTCTACGGCAAGAGCGCGCCCCACCGGGCCGCCGCGGCGATCATGAGCGCAACCACAGGCGAGCTCGAACGCGAGCAGCGTCGCAACGAGACGTCGGCACACCGCGTCGTCGGCCTTGTGATAGAGACGCGGCCCGACGCGGTGACGCCCGAGAGCCTGACACTCTTCCGCCACCTCGGATGCACCAAGATTCAAATCGGCATCCAGTCGACGCGTCAGGAGATTCTCGACGCAAACCGGCGTGCGACGACCATCGCCCAGATCAAGCGGGCGTTCTCCCTCATCAGGCTCTATGGCTTCAAGATTCACTCGCATCTGATGCTGAACCTCGTCGGCGCAACGCCCGAGGAAGACAAGCAAGACTTCGCGACCTTCGTGAGCGATCCTGGCTTCCTGCCGGACGAGATCAAGCTCTACCCCTGCGCACTCGTCTCCGGCACGGGGCTCGTGCACCTCCACGAGCAGGGGCTGTGGCGTCCCTACACGGAGGACGAGCTGCTCGACGTGCTCGTCGCAGACACGATGGCAACCCCCGACTACGTTCGCATCTCACGCATGATCCGCGACATCGGCGCGGACGACATTCTCGTCGGCAACAAGAAGACCAACCTCAGGCAGATGGTCGAGGGCCGCATCGTCGAGCTGGGCCTTGCCGGCAAGGTGCGCGACGTGCGCTTTCGCGAGATAAACCAGGACGCCGTCGACCTCGACTCGCTCGTGCTAGGCGACTTTGCCTACGAGACGTCCGTCAGCCGCGAGCACTTTCTGCAGTGGGTCACGCCCGAGGGACGAATCGCCGCCTTCCTCAGGCTCTCGCTCCCCCACTGGGACGCCCTGAGCTCCGGCTCCCGTAACGTCGACGCAAGCGAGCTGCCCACGCGCCCCGGCGACGCCATGATCCGAGAGGTGCACGTCTACGGGATTGCCGCCCAGCTGGGGCACTCCGACGTCGCCGCACAGCACCAGGGCCTTGGGCGGGCTCTCGTCTCGCGCGCGAAAGAGATCGCGAGAGACGCGGGCTACGTTCGGCTGCACGTCATCAGCTCGGTGGGCACGCGTGAGTACTACCGCCACCTCGGCTTTGGGGACGACGGCCTCTACCAGAGCGTCCCGCTTGCGGCGCCCGAAACGCCATCGACGCTCGCGTAATCGGACTCGCGAGGTGTGCTAGCGGGGTGCGGGCGCAAGCTTAGCAACGCCATGCGCGCTCTGCGCGCCGCTTTTGCCGAAAAACTTGCATGAAACTCGCCTTCGTGCGCACCGAACGTCCCACCGCAAGGCGATGCGCCCGCAGGAGTGAGCAAATCTCCCGCGGGCGCCCAAGACGAACGCCACAGGCTGCATGCCCATCGCATATACGGCGCAACCGTTGCGTGCTGGCCTACATCACCTCCGCCATCCTCTGGGTCACGCGACCCGTCACCTCCAAGTAGTAGGCTCGCTCTGCGGAGTTCAGCCTGTCCTCGTCGATAGCCTTGAGCTTCGACATGGCCGTGGAGTAGTCCTGCATGAACTTGCCGTAGTCCGAGAGCATCGCCGCAGCGTTCTTCGAGCTCTTGTACCTCACCATAAAGTCCACGTACCCGTTCATCAGCGACTCGTAGCTATCCATCGCCTCTTTGAATGCGGGGTCAATTGTCTCGGAGACCTTCGGGGCGGACGTCGAGGCACTTGGCTCCGAAGCGCTTGGGGCGGCACTCGCACTCGTTGGGTTAGACGAAGACCCCGCCGATGCCGAGGTAGATATGGCCGTCCCCTTGACTGGCGCAGTTGACCGACCCTGCGTGAAAAGCCAGGCGTTCGACCTCACGATTGAGCCAACCAACACGACTATCAACAGAATTAGCAATGCGTATACGACTTTTCTCATGCTCTTTCCCCTCTCTTTCCTTCTACGTCAAACTGATCTATGGCAAGCAGATGATCGCTCGTGCAGCCATAGAGCTTTGCCATGTGGCGCAGCAGCATCGCGTCCGGCTCAGCCACGCCGCGCTCAATCCTTTCAAGGTCCAACGACGACAAGGAGAGGGCGCTCGCTGCCTCCCGCGCAGAGATGTCCGCTGCCTGGCGGGATGACCTGTAGTTGTTCTGTCCCATATGAAACTCACTCCTGCCCTATTCGAGTTTTGATTATAAGGTTTCTTATAATTCATGCAATGCAGGTACGGAGTACAATTCCGTAGCAGGTAGGATTGCGCTATCAAGGAGGTGTCTTGGGATATGACGGATGAGAGGCGAATCATTGGAGCGCGCATTGCCGCGGCACGGCGATCCGCCGGATTCAGCCAAGTCGAACTTGGGCACCTGATTGGCGTCTCGGGACAGACGATCTCGAACTGGGAAACATCGCGATACTTGCCCAGCGCCAGTGACGTCGTGTCGCTCGTACGCTCCCTCGGCTGCTCGTCAGACTACATCCTCGGTCTTTCTGACAAGCTGAGCCCGCGAGACTAGCACGCCTTGACATGCCGACGTACAACCTTCCCGCCCGACACGCACATCTACCCCAGACACACGCATGCCTGTCCACATGCTTATCTGTCCGCTCGCTTATTGGTTCCCCACACACCGGTCCCGCACGCATACTCGCCCGCGCGTATACCTGTCCTGCATTTGCAGGAGAGACGCTCGTCGTGTGCACTAACCTCCCTTCCCTCGGGTAGCGCCTCCCATAACAGGACTTGCGTTTTTCGCGAATCGCACGTCACGGGGTGAGAAGGGCCGACCGCAGGTGAGCGACGGCGCGAGGACCCCCGCCGCGGAACCGCCCCGATCGATCGGTCCAGGCATGCCGTCGGCTGAGCCGACTGAGCGCTGGGGATATGGCAAGGCCACCGAGTGCGCATTTGGGACCGTGCACTCGGTAAGGTTTCGCGCCGAGGGCGCACTTCCGACCGTGCACTCGGTAAGGTTTCGCGCCGAGTGCGCACTTGCGAGCGTACGCTCGGCGGCATTTGTTGCCGAGCGCGCGCACAGGTAAACCGCCGACGCGATGAACCGTATCCTAGAAGTGAGATCTCCCGGCGGAAGGCCCCTTGCCCTTAGGCCCTCTTGCCGTCTCCCAGCACCTTATCGAAGATGAAGACGTAGAAAATCTCTCCATAGTGGCTATTCCTTACAAGGCGGCCCACGTCTTCGACCTCACGCACGTTGCCCTTGGCCGTCACGATGCGATACTCGACGTAGTCGAGTTTGTCATCGCTCGAGGCAATCTGCCGCGCGATGGACGCCTCCACGCGCTCGCGGTCGTCGGGATGCACGATGTTACGAAACGACGAGCCCGTCAGTCTCTGGAATTCCTCCCACGAATCACATTCAAAGAGCTCGACGAGCCCACGGCTGCCGAAGAGGATCTCCTCCTCGGCATTCGCCTTGTAGACCAGAAGCGCACCCGGCATGCCGTCGGCAAACTCGGCAAGGTTGAAGCCCAGGCCGGAGCGGTCCTGCGCTTCCATCGCCTCGTCGTACTGGGCAAAGGAGCCCTTGCCGTTCTGCTTGACGTGGTAGAGCGCGACGTCGGCGCGATGGCACAGCTCGGAGAAGGACACGGCCCCGCCGGCAAGGGGCGCATAGCCAACCGAGACGTTGTACTCGATCGTCCTTCCGTCCACGACGACCCCGTGCCGCCCGGGCAGGGTGAACGCTTCGATGGCCGGCCTCGCGCCCGCAGCATCGACGTCCGGCACGAAGGCCTGGAACTCATCCCCACCGTTTCTGATGTAGACGCCGTCGGGACCGAACGCCGCGCGCATGTCGCTCGCGAGTGACCTGAGCACCTCGTCTCCCACCTCGTGGCCGTAAATGTCGTTGAAGCTCTTGAAGTTGTCGATGTCAAGCGCCATGAGCACGCCACTCACGGCCGATCCCTCCCCGCCGCCGAGCAGCGCCTCCATCCTCGCATCGCCGCCGCGGCGGTTGAGGATGCCTGTCAGTGCGTCAGTGCGGCTGTCTTCCTCAAGCTGCAGCGCCTGACTCTCGAGCTCTGCGCTGCGCTCGCGCTGGGCCTTCCACACCGCAACCAGAATTGCGGCCGCGACGGAGGCCGCTATGAGTCCGAGCGCGATGAAGGCGCCAACCCAAAGGGGCATCCAGCCCTCCGCCGGCGCGAGGTCGAGCGTCCATGCGGTGCCGTGGACGTTCGTCGAGACCGAGATGGGGTCCACGGGCTCGCCATCGGTCGAGGCGACCAATACCTGCTTGCCCGTCACCCCGTCCTTGTACGAGAGGCGATAGAGGTAGGCCATGCCCTCGAGCGCCTCGAAGTGCACCTCGCCCAGGAGCTGGTCGGAACCGATCAGGAGGGTCGCCACGCCCAGGAACTCCCGCGCCCCGTTGTCCCGGGTGAAGTAGAGCGGCTTGCATATGACGAAGGAGCGCAGGTCCTCGCCGGCCAGCATTGGCTCGACGACCGAGATCTCGCCCGTGGCCCGAGCCCGCTCCTTCGCGATGCGAACGACCGGCCGGCCAAGCTCCGCCTCGGCCCTCGACGCCTTGCCGTCACGCGCGCTGACGAGAACATCGGCCGCCGCTGGGCTGAGCTCGACCGCATTGAGAGAGGGATAAAGGCTGATGAGCTTGTCGGAGTAGCTGTAGAAGCTCGTGGCAGAGCCGCCCGAGTTCTGCATGGCCACGCCCAAGACGTCGGCCGCGCCAATGTACTCGTCGACGACCTGCTCGAACCAGATGACCTTTACGTCGTCGAGCGCCTGGGCGCGTGCCCTGGCGCCCTCGACCGCAACGGACCTGATGAGCAAGCCGATGGCGCAGGCGACGGCAAGCCCCACGAGCAGAACAGGAATACTTATGATGGAAGATTTTTTCATGTTCATCATTCTGACAAAAGACCCAACGAGCGACCACCATAAATCGTTCGCCGACTGGCAACGGCGGCGTGCGGCGGAGCAGGCACCGGAACGGAGTTGCGGCGGAACGAAAGCGAGGCATTCGCGGTAGAGAGTCTCGAAAAGACAGAGGCGGCCAGACATCGCGTCTGGTCGCCCCGATCGTCACGCTTTGGTTCGCGCGTCGTTCTCGTGCGCTATGTTCGCGCGCTACCCCCGCACTTACTCCTTGACGGCGCGAGACGCGAGCAGAGCCGCGGCAGCCACGGCGCCGAGAAGGGCAGCCATCGCGCCGAGGTCCGCCTCACCGGTCTTGGGAAGCGTCTTCGTGGTGGTGGTGTTGCGGACGGCAGCCTTCGGCGTGGTGTTCTTCTTCCACTGGGCGTAGAGGACCATGTCGCCCTTGACCTCGACCTCGGCCTGGTCCGCATAGGCGGTGCCGGTGCCGTCGGCCTTGGTGTTCCAGCCGGAGAAGGAGTAGCCGTCGCGCTTGAGCGTGCTCGGCGTGAGCTTAGCCTTCGAGCCCCCGGCCGCGCTCAGCGCGGGCATCTCGCCCGTGCCGCCGTTCGCGTTGAAGGTGATCGTATGCGTCGCGGGCTTGGGGTCCTCCTTCTTCCACTGGGCCGTGAACGTGTGGTTCTCCGTCACCGTGTACTCCTGGCCTGCATAGTACTGCGAGCCCTCCCAATAGAGGAAGCGGTATCCGTCGCGGGTCGGCTCCGGCATCGTGATGACCGTGCCGCCCTCGTAGGTCTTCTGGACAGCGGCGGTGGAGTCATACACCTGTCCGCCGTTGGGGACGAAGGTGAGGGTGAAGAGCTCCTTGTCATCCGCAGGCTCCGCAACGCTGAACTTGCCCTCGGCCGCACCGTCATCAAAGATGGAGGTGAGGGTGTGCTCGCCACTGCCGAGCGTGCTGAGGAAGGACGACTTGAGGGTCACGACGACACCATCGCCCTTGCTAACCGTGTAGTCGCTGTCCTCAATCTCCTTGCCATCCACCATCACAGACTTAAAGTGCGAGAACGCCTCATGCGTCTGATCCTCATCGGAGCGCTTAAAGGTAAGCGGGAGTCCATCCTTGCTCCCCTTGGTCCATGAGGAGCCATCGCCGTCCGTGCAAGAGTAGGAGAACTCTTTGTAGGTATAGGTGTAGACCGCATCTCCGCCGATTTCCGTCTCGGTGCTCGGCGTCGTATCCCAAGAGCCTTCCTTGTGGCCACTGCTTGGGTTGGCGCCAGCTTTTGGAATCTGGCTCTCGGACAGCTTGAGCACATCGCCGTCGTGGCCGGTGAGCGTCACGCTCTTCTCGTCCGTCGTTCCGTCGGACCAGGCGCCGTTCACAACCTTGAACTTCACGGTGTGCGAGACGAAGGCGCGCACGGTCAGCGGCTGGCTTTCCGATGCCAGCACCGTCCCGTTTGGCTTTACGCGCACGGAATACGTTCCGGGCGCAAGCCCCTCTACGTCTTGTCCGATGCCCGCGGTCCATGCGCCTGCGCCGGGCTCTTTGTACTGCATGCTGCTCGTGACGCCAACAAGCTTGCCGTCGTTGTTATCGAGCGTCGCGCAGTCGTTTGCGGTTGGCGTGGTAGGCACCTCGGCCTTTGTGACGACGACCTGCTGAATGTCGCTGTCGATCGTGGTCACGCCGTCGCCGCGCTCGATCACCTCTATGGTGCACGGCGAGAGCCCCGTCAGGTCGATGGCCGCGTCGCTCGGGACGTCAATCCAGTCGCCTCCGTCGATCCGGTACTGCTGGCCCTTCTTCACGTTGCTCAGCGTTCCCTTGTCGGAGTCCGTCGCCGTAAACACCGCGGCGGGCTTCGGCTTCTTTACAGGATCTGCTACGGCATTCGGTACAGTGAGGCTCGTATCCGCAGTAGGTGTACCGGAAACCGTTATCGTTTTATCGTCGACTCTATGTACGGTGACACCGTTTGTGGTCTTGTCTTCGAATGCATCAAAATGATAGCCCGTGCTTGCGGTATAGGTTACCTGAGCCATGTCACCAGAAAGACCACTCTGCTCAGTAGCTCCGCCACTTGTACTAGCGTTCTCGCCACCTGTAAGAACTATGTCAATCCCTGCAAACGACTGCTTAATCTGAGCAAGATCCTCCGATACAATCGATTTTGTTCCGTGTGTTACCTCGGAGCCTGATAGAACATAGCCACCTCCGCCAGGCCACGTGTCTCCGACGAAGAACAACAACGGCTCCGAATCCCTCTTGGTTACCGCCCATAGCAGACCGTAGGCGACATGGGTGTCCCCATCCTTCAGCTCGAAAATAGGGATGTTGTTTTTCGAAAGGAGGCCATACTTGGTTCCATAATTTGTGGCTGTCGTAGACAACTCATCATTTATCTCATTCGAACCCATGTATTTGTATAGCTTGTAATACGTCAGCTTCCAATTGCCAGCGTTTTGCTCTAACCGCTCTCCCACAGGCTTATTGTCCCCATCAAGGTGATAGCCCTTTAGTGGAAGCGCCGGATCAAACAGGGCGCACTCGTCGCCTGTTTTAGGAAAAGGGGGAAGCCTTTGACAGTCATAGCAGCGGCCGAACGAATACTCTGTTGTCGGTGCCTCTGCCTTGGCCGTCGTCGCTAAGCCTGTGATAAGACCTACTGCCAGCGCAAGACCGAGCAGTAATCGTAGTGTCCTTGGCCGTTTCTTCATTTCTTCCCCTTTCGGCCCAACGACGGCTTTACACATTTGCGCCTCATGAAGTTCGTTTAAGCTCTCTTCCCGCTGGCAGAACCGCCAAAACCCTCAAGCACGAATGGACGGTTCTCGACAGGTGCATAAATCTGTCTAATATGTCAAATCACGCGGTTGTCCACGCATTTTCTTACCCACATCGACGTAACATAACGCCATGTGTCGCACACGTTGCGTCAGGTCGCCGGCGTCGAAGTGCGTCACGCAAGTCATCGCGCAAGCAGTTGCGCGCACGTCGCGCACTCATCGCACCGGCAGACCTCAACGCAGGCCGGTGCCAGGCATCCACCACCGGCACGAACCGAGCGCCCGTGGCGCTGGTACAATCTCGGCATGCCTTTAGGAACGCGCCGTTTGGCTGCACGGCCGCAGGAGTGCAATGGAGAAGATCAGACAAATACTGGGTGACCTTTCCGACGCAGACATGGGGACGCATGCATCGAGCATCGCGTTCTTCTTTTTCACGTCCATCATTCCCGTGCTGGTCATCGTCTGCGGCATCGTGTCGCGCTCCGGCGTCACCGCACAGGACCTGGTCTCGCTGGCGGGCGGCGTGGTCCCCGAGCCACTGACGGGCCTCGTCGGGACCCTCGTGCGCGAGGCGTACGAGAACTTGGGACTCGCTCTCACGCTCTCGCTCGTGGCCCTGCTCTGGACCGCGTCCAAGGGAGTCACGGCGCTCATCCACGGACTCAACGCGGCCTACGGCGTTAAGGAGAGCAGAAACCGCCTGCAGATCATTGCCGTCTCGCTCCTCTCGGTGGTCGTGCTCGTGCTGATCCTCGCCGCGGCGCTGTTTCTAATCTTCAGTGGTGGGGCGGCACGCCTCCTGTCCACCTTCGTCCCGGGCGTCATCGAGCCCGACGCGCGCGCCACCCTCGCGCAAACGGCGGTGCTACTCGCAGTCGGCATCGCTGGATTCGCGCTGGGCTACACGTTTCTGCCCGCCGGCCGCCGGAGGATGAGAGACCAGCTGCCAGGCGCGGTGCTTGCGGCCATCGCCTGGCTCGTCTTCTCGCTGGGCTTTCGCATATATGTAGACTACAGCACCAGCTTCACTATCCTCTACGGCAGCCTCGCCACGGTCGCGCTGTTCCTCTTCTGGATGTACTGCGTCTTTCTCATACTGCTTGCTGGCGGCTTCTTCAATCGTCACAGGAGCGACCTGTTCGGATCTGACAAGGAAGACGCGCCCGAGCCTGGTGATACGGATACGTGCGATCCCGTCGAAGCGGACGCGCAGTAAGACCGCGGGAGGGCGAGAGTTGCGCGCGGACGCGTAACGCGCGGACGCGACTTCACCCGTCGTCCCGGCGACAACATGCCCAAAGGCGCGACCGCCCGCTATGCCTGCGTGAGCGCTGGCGTGTCGCAGGGCGCGTCGAGGAGCGCCTTGAGCTCGTCGTCCAGTTTGAGCAGAGTGATCGAGAACCCAGCCATGTCGAGCGAGGTCATATAGTTGCCGACCATCGTGCGGTGCACGCGGATGCCGCGCGCAGAGAGCTCCTCGCCGAGGTGCCGGTTGGCGACAAACAGCTCCATGAGCGGTGTCGCGCCCATGCCGTTGACCATAACAGCGACCTCATCGCCCGCGCCGTAGATCCCCTCGGCAAGGATCTTCTCCAGAAGCTCGTCCACGACGTCGTCTGCCGGGGCCACGGGCTCGCGGGCGACGCCCGGCTCGCCGTGGATGCCGATCCCTATCTCCATCTCGTCCTCGGCGAGGTCGAAGCCGGGCCTTCCGGCCGACGGCACCGTGCAGGCGGCGAGCGCCATGCCCATAGAACGCACGTTTTCGACGACCTTCTGCGCGACGCGCCTCACCTCCGCGAGGTCCGCGCCCGCCTCCGCGCATGCGCCGGCGATCTTGTGCACGAACACAGTGCCGGCGATGCCCCGCCTGCCGACGGTCCAGGTGCTACCCTCCACGGCAACGTCGTCGGCGACTATGACCTGCTCGACCTCGATGCCCTCGTCGCGGGCCATGTCGGCGGCCATCTCGAAGTTCATGACGTCGCCGGTGTAGTTCTTGATGACGAGAAGGACTCCCCTGCCCCCGTTGGCCGCAAGAATGGCCTCGTACACCTGATCGGGCGTGGGCGAGGTGAACACGGCGCCAGATACGGCGGCGTCGAGCATGCCCTTGCCCACGTATCCCCCGTGGGCAGGTTCGTGCCCGCTTCCTCCGCCCGAGACGAGCGCGACCTTTCCCGCCGATCCGCCCACCCTCACCACGACGTCGAGGCCGTCGAGCCTCCTCAGGTACTGCGGATAGGCGCGCGCCATGCCGTCCAGCATCTCGTCCACGACGTCGTCTGCGCCATTGATGAGCTTCTTCATCGCCGTCCCCTTTCCGTCTCCTTGCCCTGGCCAAGTCTCCTGCCAACCAGGCGCCTTCCGTCCCGGCCAACCCCTGCCGACCGGGCACCCGCGGCCCTAGCCAAGCTTCCTGGCGCCCCGCGCCTCCTCGGCCGCGCGCACCACGTCGTCGATGGCGCCACCGCAGCCGGCCTCGACCGCTGCGGCGATCGCCCCCTCCACGAGCGGGGCGTCCGCGATTCTCGCGTCGATGGCGCCGCTGGCGCCGTCATCGCCCAAAAGCTCGATCGCCATCTCCGCGCTCATGACGGCACTGCCCAGGTCGGCGAGAAGCACGACGCCGCTCCCACCGTCGGCCTCGCGTATGGCCTCGCAGACCCTGACGGCATCGGTGCCTATCGACCCGTCCTCCATGCCACCGGCGCAGACGATGCCCGTGGCGGCTGGCACGACCTGGGCCGCCAGCTCCCTCACACCCTCGGCAATCCTCGCGCTGTGAGACACGACTACGATGCCGACCATGGCTAGAGCCCCCTCACGAAGTCGCGTATGGCCTCGAGCGTCAGGGCTGACGAGGTGGCGCCGGGATCCTGGTGCCCGATGCTGCGCTCGCCAAGGTAGCTCGCCCTGCCCTTGGTCGCCGCGATAGCCTTGGTGTACTCGACGCCCGCGGTCGCCGCGTCGCATGCGGCGTCGAGCCCCTCGGCAAGGTCTGCTCCCTGTTCGACCCTCTGCGTATAGGCGTCGTAGGCGGGCATGAGCGCATCGAGCATGGTCTTCTCGCCACGCACCGCGTGGCCGCGTCTCTGGATACCGGCGATGGCGGCAGCGAGCGCGGCGCCGAAGTCCTTTGCCGAGACGGTCTGCCTGCCCGCGAGCACCTTCGCGGCCTCCATGTAGGCCGTCCCGTACAGCGGCCCCGACGCGCCGCCCACGGTGGAAACGAGCGTCATACCGCACCTCTTGAGCGACGCGCCGACGTCCTCCTCGTCCTGGGGCACCCGCTCGATGACGGCGGCAAACCCGCGCGCCATGTTGACGCCGTGGTCGGCATCGCCAATCTCCCTGTCGAGGTCAGTGAGGAAGTCCTTGTTCTGAATGATCCTCTCCGCGATGAGCCGTAGGCAGTCGTAGACCCTTGCAGACATGCGCGATCTCTCCCCTCTGGCGAACCGCCGGTCCACACCGATGACCCGCCGGCCCACGCGGGCGGCCCATGCGTGTCGAACGCAACCTTGAGACGGACAACTTCATACTATCA
>JAGAWD010000093.1 GCA_017941585.1 Olsenella sp.
CAGCGCGTCAAGAAGCTCTCGTTCGACCTCTCCGACCTCCATTTCGACCTCTCGAAGAACCTCGTCACGGACGAGACGATCAAGCTTCTTGTCGCCCTTGCCAAGGCCGTCGGCCTCGAGGAGAGGCGCGACCAGATGTTCTCCGGCGTCCACATCAACACTACCGAGGATCGCGCCGTCCTTCACACGGCGCTGCGTCGCCCTGCCGAGGAGGCCGGATCGCTCATCGTCGACGGCCAGGACGTCGTGGCCGACGTGCACGAGGTGCTGGAGCGCATGTACGCCTTCGCCGAGCAGGTCCGCTCGGGAGAGTGGAAGGGCGTCACCGGCAAGAAGATCGAGAACGTCGTCTCCATCGGCATCGGCGGCTCCGACCTCGGCCCGGTCATGGTGTATGAGGCCCTCAAGCCCTATGCAGATGCAGGCATTGCCGTTCGCTACGTCTCCAACATCGATCCGAACGACATGGCTGAGAAGGTCCGCGGCCTCGACCCCGAGACCACCCTCGTCATCGTCGTCTCGAAGACCTTCACCACCCTCGAGACCATGACCAACGCGCGCGAGGCCAAGACCTGGCTCATCGACACGCTCAAGGCGCAGGGCGCGATCGACGGCTCCGACGCCTCGGTCGCAGACGCGATCAAGAAGCACTTCGTCGCCGTCTCCACCAACCTCGAGCTCGTCTCCGAGTTCGGCATCGATCCCGAGAACGCCTTCGGCTTCTGGAGCTGGGTCGGCGGGCGCTACTCCGTCGACGCCGCCGTCGGCCTCTCGCTCATCATCGCCTTCGGCCCCCAGATGTTCAGGGACTTCCTCGCCGGCTTCCACGACCTCGACACCTACTTCTGTGAGACGCCGCTCGAGCAAAACGTCGTCGCCCTCATGGGCCTCATCAACGTCTGGTACGTGAACTTCTACAAGGCCGAGAGCCACGCGGTCCTGCCGTACGATCAGTACCTGCACCGCTTCCCCGCTTACCTCCAGCAGCTCACGATGGAGTCCAACGGCAAGTCCACGCGCTGGGACGGCACGCCGGTCACCACCGAGACGGGCGAGATCTTCTGGGGCGAGGCCGGAACCAACGGCCAGCATGCCTTCTACCAGCTCATTCACCAGGGCACACGTCTGATTCCCGCAGACTTCATCGCGTTTGCGAACACGCCCAACCCCACCAAGGACGGCGAGCAGGACGTTCACGAGCTCTTCCTGGGCAACTTCCTCGCGCAGACCAAGGCGCTCGCCTTCGGCAAGACGGCCGAGGAGGTGCGCGCCGAGGGCACGGCCGAGTGGATGGTACCCGCGCGCGTGTTCGACGGCAACCGCCCGACAACCTCCATCTTTGGTGACGAGCTCAACGCACACGCGCTCGGCGAGCTCATCGCCCTCTACGAGCACATCACCTTCGTCGAGGGCACGGTCTGGGGGCTCGACTCCTACGACCAGTGGGGCGTCGAGCTTGGCAAGCAGCTCGCCAAGCAGATCACGCCCGCCTTCCACGACGACGAGGCGCTCGCCGGTCAGGACGCCTCCACGAAGGCGCTCATCGCCTACTACCGCGAGCACCGCAGGTAGAGCTCTAGAGGTAATTCGAATACCAGCATGATCGAGCCGCCCGTCGCAAGAGGACTTGCGACGGGCGGCCTGCGTGCGGGCGACGGGCGGCATGCGTGCGGCGCGGGTGGCA
>JAGAWD010000094.1 GCA_017941585.1 Olsenella sp.
ATGCAGTAGTTGGCCGTCGAGAAGTCCCGGTTCCAGAACGGTATCGTGATGAAGCCGAATGCCTTGGGCTCGTACACGCGGAACTCCGGCATGATCTCCTTGGGATCCTTCGTGAAGCCAAGCCCGAATGTGGCCGTGTCGCCGTCGTCGAGCCCGCGCCAGCGCAGGTAGCGCCTGCCGATGTCGTTCTCGGCGTAGTAGAGCTGGCCGAACGCGTTGCCGCACGCCTCGGCGCAGTCGGCGCCGCCGACTTCGCGGGGAGCGTCGAAGAGCGGCCTGGGCTTGTGCTTCGGCCTCTGCCTGGGCTTCCTCGGCTCGTCGTCGTCCGACAGCCGATAGCCCACGGCATCAGCCACGGCCCTGGCCTGCTCGGCAAAGCCGTCGATGCCGTCGAGCTCGGCGATCAGGCTGAACACGTCCCAGGTCTTGCCGCACCCGAAGCAGTGCACGGTATTGTCGTTCTCGTAGTAATGGGCGGAAGGGTCGCGGTCGTCGTGGTTGGGCGACGGGCACCGGAACGACCTCCGCAAATCGGTTATCCCGCAGCGCACGTTCAGCAGCTCTGGCATGAGCTCGCGCAGCGCCTCCTTGTCGGTCTCGGTGATCATCAGCTCACCTCCCTCGTTTTGGGGAAGTTGCCGCAAGGTTTATAATCCCCCGAACAGAGCGCCAAGCTCTGCCTACAGGTGACCCGCAGCCCGCCATCCGCCAAGATTCCGGCTGTGGGTCGCCCCATATTCAAGGCCTTCACATCTGGCCTCCCTCCTCGTCGCATTCCTCGAAGAGCTCGCGCCAGTCGCCGGCCCAGCCGACGGCCGCCGCAATCGCCTTGCCGCGCTTCGGGTAGGGAGGCTCGAGCCCCCGCACGATCCGCGACACCGCCGGCCTGGATATGCCGGTCTTCCGCGCGATCATCGCCTGGGTGCCGCGCTTCTCGCAGATCCGCCCTATGCGCAGCGTGCGCTCCATTACGAGCGTGCGGCCATGGCGGCCGCGTCGCCCTCGTCGCCGGCGTCCGCGCCGCAGGCATTCGGGAACACCTTGTCGCGGCAGATGCGCCAGCGCCCGTTGACCTTGTCGGCCGGGATGCGGCCCTCGGTGATGCCGCGCCGGATCGAGTTCACGTGCTCGCCGGTCACCTGCGCAAGTTGCATCGGTGTGAGGAACAGGGGGAGGTCGTCGATCTTGTTGCCCATGGTCTTTCCTTTCGCTAGACGGTCCTTCCTAGGCGCAAAAGCCGACGCCGGGGAGAGTTCCGTTGCCCTCCGTGGAACACCGTTTCGCTCCGTTGCGTCGGCGGGCCATAGAGTAGCACAAGAAATCCCATCACGGCTAACATCAATTGAAAATTATGGTATGATTGCCCTACAAGCATTGTCCGTTTCGTTGCGTGGTGGTATGATTCGTTGCGTAGTGTTGAACCGTTTACCCGACGATTTGCACCGCTCCACCACAGAACGCACACATTGGAGGACGAGGACATGGCAAAGACCATCAAGGACCTACGACAGGAGAAGGGCTACCGCAGCGCCCGGGAGTTCGCCGACGCCCTGGGCATCGCGACCTCAAGCATGTCCCGCTACGACAAGGACCCCGAGGCCATCCCGCTCAAGCACGCCTGGGCGATGGCCGACCTTCTGGACTGCTCCATAGACGAGGTCGTCGGCCGCGAGCGCGTCACGTCCGGCGCCAGCGAGCTGCAGGACTTCTACGACGGGCTGCTGCCCGAGACCCGCGCCCTCGTGGACGAGTTCATCGAGTTCGCCGCCATGAAGGACAGGGCCGCCCGCCAGCGGGCCCAGGCCGTGGAGGACGGCAAGTACGACCGCCTCTGCCAGTTCCACGAGAGGGCGTTCCGCCAGGCGCTCTACGACGGGGCGGGCTTCGGCGAGGTCGTCGAGTTCGACACCCCGGCAGATGAGCGCATGGCGTTCATGCTGTTCCTGCGCGACCAGGCGGCCGCCAAGCGCAAGCCCGGCATCGACCTCCACATCGAGGGCCTGGAAGAGGAGATGCGCGGCGGCTACATCGACGCCGACGGCACCGAGCGCCACTGGACCGAGGAAGAGCTCCAATCCATGCTCGCCGACGAGCGGGCACAGATGGACGAGGAATATGGGAGGAAGGACGAGGAGGTGATAGCCAAGGTCATGGAAGCCTACGACAGGCTGCACGGATCCCAGCTTCTCGGCGACGGCCACAGGGTCACCGTCGAGTACGCGGCGACGCGCCTGCCCAGGTAGGCAGAAAGCAGGTGGTCCGCAGGGTGCGCCAACACCCCACGGACCGGTGTCCAACTCTAGATTGCGCCTAGGAAGGACGGTGTCATTATATGGCATCCAACACCCACATGGACAGCGCCCAGCCGCGCGTCCGCACCAATTCCCCGCTGGCAGACCTGCGCAAGGCCGCAGGATATCGCAGCAGCCGGGACTTCGCCGCAGTGCTCGGCATCCCGGCAACCACCTACTCGCGCTACGAGCGCACCCTGGCAGACCCCGACTCCGGCATACCGCTGCGCGCCGCGTGGGCCATCGCCGACAAGCTCCACTGCTCCATAGACGCCGTGGTCGGCCGCGACGACGCGGACGACACGCAGGGCCGCGACCTCAACGCAGCCTACCGCACGTTTAGCGACGGCGGCAAGGAGCGCTTCGACGAGTACCTGCAGTTCCTGGCATTCCGCGACCAGCTCATCGCGACCCAGCAGGGCAGGTGATCGGCATGGCGGAGAAGACCAACGGCAAGGGAAGCATCTACCAGCTCGACAAGGGCAAGGACGGCAAGAAGCCCAAGAGCAAGTGCCGCAAGTGGCGCCTGGTCGTGTCGCTCGGCAAGGACCCGCACAGCGGCAAGTACCGCCAGAAGGCCAAGAACTTCAACGGCTCCTACACCCAGGCACAGCGCGAGCTGCGCGAGTTCGTCGCACAGATCGAGGGCGGCAACCTCGTCAAGCGAAACGGCTGGACCTTCAACGGCTACGCCAAGCACTACGTCGACACCCGCGTGGCCGCCGGCGAGATCCAGGAGCGCACCGCCAACAGCCTGCGTGGCACGCTCAAGGCCCTGGGCTACCGCATCGGCGAGCTCAGGCTGCAGGAGATCACGCCCGAGGTCATCGAGGCGGCATACATCGACCTGCGCGCCGGCGAGAGCCTGTCCGGCAAGCCGCTTTCGGGCCGCACTCTCTACAACATCAACCTCAGCGCGTTCCTCATGTTCCAGAGCGCCAAGGAGAAGGGCATCGTGGGCGAGAACCCGCTCGAGAAGGTGCCCATGCCCAAGAAGGACACCAAGGAGAAGGAGTCGCTGTCGGCATCCGCGTACAGCGCCCTGATCTCGGCGCTCGACCCGGCGGAGCGCTACCAGTGCGCCGTGCTGCTCTGCGCGACGCTCGGCCTTCGCCGCAGCGAGTCGCTGGGCCTCTCATGGGGCGACGTGGACTTCGCCAACGGCACCGTGAACGTCCACGCATCAACCGACGACCACGCGGGGCTCAAGGAGCCCAAGACCGAGGCCGGCTTCCGCCTGCTGCCCATGCCCGAACAGCTGGCCGCCGCGGTCATGCGGCGCAAGGAGGCCGTCATGCCGAGCCTCATCAAGTACCACCCGGAGCGCGTCATGCGCGTGGTATCGACCGACGGCTCGTGCCCGGCGGGCTGCGTCGAGATCGAGGGCAAGTTCTACGACATAAGCGGCAAGGTGGCCGTCTGCTGCGACGACGACGGCGAGCGCCCCCTGCCCGACGGCCTCTCCCGCTGGTGGGCCCGCCACCGCAAGGACTACGGCCTGGAGGGCTGGACGCTGCACGGGCTTCGCCACACGTTCCTTAGCCTGGCCGCCGCCCAGGGCGTGCACCCGTCGGTGATGATGCGCCTGGCCGGTCACAAGAACCCGAACATCACGATGAAGATCTACACGCACGTCAACATGGCGTCCAAGCGCGAGGCCATGGACGCCATGCAGGCCGCGTACATGCTGGCAGGGTAGTAAAATGGTGCGAAGTGATGCGGGCGTGGAGCGGGCACAATTCTTGATTCTTTCTTTACTGGAAGGATGCAGGCAGACGGCCC
>JAGAWD010000095.1 GCA_017941585.1 Olsenella sp.
GTGGCTCGAGTGGACGACTGGGAGCGCAAAAGCGGCTCGAGTGGACGAATGGCGAATCCACTCGACGCCGATTTGCGCTCCAAGGAATCCACTCGAGCCCAATTTGCGCTCCAAGGGCGTTGGGGCGAATCCACTCGACGGTGATTTGCGCTCCGAGGGTGCTGGGGCGAATCCACTCGACGCCGATTTGCGCTCGCGGGAAGCGAACGCGAATTGCGCCGTCAACGTCCCGTACGCCACCAAAGCCGCTACGTCACCTCTGCACCACCCACCGCTAGGTTCGAAAGATCGAATGGTCGGTCGGCAACCACGCGGCAGCCGCGATAACCCCTTGAAGCAAATACAGCCCTGCAGCACCAGAGCATTCAGCCATGGTTCTACCGCCAATCAAACTACGAGGTAATGCCTTCTTTTTTCGTAGTGTTAAAGTATGCCACCCGCCCCGTTGGAGAGCCCCGTGCGGGGTACCATAATTGGCATGCAGGCCCGCTAATTGCGATCAGACAAGCGGGCCGGCCGGCCAGGCTCTGCCCGACGAATCAGGTGGGCAGTCCCGTCTGGCAAGCAAAGCGAACGGCCCAAGCGCGCCGCCCTGTCATGCGCGAAAAGGAGACACCATGAGGATCAGCGAACTTCTCGACGCGAAGCAGACATTCTCCTTTGAGATCTTCCCGCCCAAGGGCGAGATGTCGGTAAGCCAGGCGACACAGATCGCAGACGAGCTCATGCGGAACGATCCCGACTGGATCTCGGTGACGTTCTCCGCGGGCGGCACGGGCGGCTCCGCGAACACCGTCGAGATTGCCAAAACCATCCAGGCCACAGGCAAGACCTCCGCCCTCGCACACCTCACCTGCCTCGGCTCCTCCAAGCGCGACGTGGACAGGTACGTGGAGCGCCTCAAGGAGGCCCACGTGGAGAACATCCTGGCTCTGCGCGGTGACCGTGCTCCGGGACGCGAGGTCATAGACTTCACGTATGCGTCGGACCTCATCTCCTACCTCAAGGACAGCGGGCTCTGCGTTGGAGGAGCCTGCTATCCCGAGGGGCACGTCGAGTGCGAAAGTCTGGAGCGAGACATCGAACACCTCAAGAAGAAGCAGGACAGCGGCGTGGACTTTCTCGTTACCCAGCTCTTCTTCGAGAACGACGACTTCTACCGTTTCCGCGAGCGATGCGCTCGAGCGCGCATCAAGGCGCCGATGGTATGCGGCATCATGCCCTTCACGAGCGTGAAGCAGATACAGCGCATGGCGTTCAGCTGCGGGGCATCCATACCGTCCAAGGTCGTTCGTCGCCTCGTCCAGGCGGGAGAGGATCCGGAAAGCCAGCGGCAGGCAGGCATCGAGTACGCCTGCGAGCAGCTGCTCGACCTGGCCGCCAACGGCGTCGACGGCATCCACGTCTACAGCATGAACAGGCCCGAGGTGGGCAAGGCCACGCACGACTGCCTGCGTGCGGCGGGATATCTGGGGGCGAGACCATGATCGAGGGATACCGGATCCAGAAGATCGACCGTGCGGAGGTGCTGCGCTACCTTGGCCACACCAATCAGGAGCTCGGAGAGGAACTTGACGCGCGCCTCGACGACGCCATCGTGCGCTGCCTCGAGTTGGCCCGTCCACGGGCGGTCACGGCGATATTCGACGTGGGCGAGAGGGCAACGCTGCCGGGCGGGATGCCCGTCATCCACCTTTTGGGGTGCTCACTCAAGCTAGTCGGCAACTCGATGCGCAAGCACATGAGCGGGGCCACCAAGGTGGGCGTTATGGCCGTCACCATAGGCATGGCCGTCGAGCGCGAGCTCAGGCGCCTCTCGCTTACCAACGGACTCGACCAGGCGCTTTTTGACGCTGCCGCCACGACACTCGTGGAGCGGGCCGCCGATGCGGCGGAGGCCACCATCGTCGCGCGCGCGCACGAGCTCGGGCTCTTCACCAACGCGCGCTTCTCCCCCGGCTACGGCGACATGCCCCTCGAGACGCAGCCGACCCTCCTCGACACCCTCGACGCCCGCCGCAGGCTCGGCATCACGCTCTCGCCGAGCCTGCTCATGACGCCCACCAAGAGCATCACTGCCGTCGTGGGGCTCTTCAA
>JAGAWD010000096.1 GCA_017941585.1 Olsenella sp.
CGGAATATGCGCTTCTGTTCACCCCATGTGAGATTGGTCTGGAACCCGACGAGGTTATAGGACGTCAGCTCCGCGTTTTCCGCCCTAAGCTGAACCGCCGCCCAGGGACGTCGACCCGTTCTGGGATCGACGAGTCCGACGGGCTTGAGCGCACCGAACCTAAGGGAGTCCCTTCCCGTTCGGGCGACCTCCTCGACGGGCTGGCAGGCATTGAACAGGTCTGCCTGCTCGAACTCCTTCGACACGACGCGATCGGCGGCCACGAGCTCGTCGTAGAAGGAGTCGTACTCCTCCTTGCTCATTGGGCAGTTCAGGTAGTCTCCCCTGCCATCCTCGCCGTAGCGAGACTGCTCGAACACGACGGAGCGGTCGATGGTCTGCGCGTCCACGATGGGAGCGGCGGCGTCGTAAAAGGAAAGCGACTCTCCTCCCACGCGCCTCGCAAGATCGCGGAACAGCGCATCGGAGCAGAGCGGACCAGCCGCGACCACTACCCGACCATCCGGTATCTCCTCGGCCTCGCGGCGCTCGACAACGATGTTGGGATTGGACTCTATCGCACTGCTCACCAAGCTGGAAAACCTTATGCGATCGACGGCGAGAGCACCTCCCGCCGGAACGGCAGACTCCCTCGCAAAGCCAATGAGAAACGAGCCCATGCGCGAAAGCTCCTCCTTGAGAAGGCCTGCGGCACTATCGTGTCTCGTCGACTTGAGGGAGTTGGAGCACACGAGCTCGGCGAAGCCGGCGGTGTGGTGCGCTGGCGAGGACTTCGTTGGCCTCTGCTCCACCAGCGTGACGCCGACGCCGCGTGCGGCGAGCTGAAGCGCGCACTCGCTCCCGGCCAATCCGCCGCCTATCACAATAACCCTATCGTCCACGAAGAACTCCTTGCTCAAGAACCGTCGCTTTCCTCCATTCTATCGCGCAGCATGAGGAACTCCTTGGATGCCGCATACCTTCCATCGCGAAGGCGAGTGACCCAACCCTTGGCCTCGTAGTCGCTCAGGGTGCGCAGAACGTCGATGACACCCTCCTCCATCCGATGTGCGAGCTCATCGGGACGCATGGGAGACGCGACGATCGCAGACATGAGCCGCCCGCAGGACCTGCCCCGCGATTCCTCAAAGAGCCGCAGGCGGTTGAAGTCTAGCGTGATGCACGCCTCCAGATCGGTCTCGGAGGCGATGATGCTGGCACCGTCGGCTATGAGCCTGTTGGCGCCAGCCGACTCGGGCGCAAATATCGAACCAGGTACGGCATATAGTCTTCTCCCTAGATCCATGGCAATGCTTGCGGTGCTCATGGTTCCCGATTTCAGCCCCGCCTCCACGATCATGGTGGCTTCGGAAAGGGCCGCAATCAAGCGGTTCCTACGAGGGAATGCGTACCGGCGAGGCGGTGTTCCCCAATCATCGAGCGAGATGACCGCTCCGCCCTTCAGGACGGCGCGCGAGAAGATGTCGGCAGACGATTTAGGGTAGACGAGGTCTGCCCCACACCCAGACACCACTATCGTTTTGCCTCCCGCGTCAAGTGCGGCCCTCGCCGCGGCAGAGTCACACCCGCGCGCACCGCCCGAAACGAGCACGAGGTCGCTCTCGGCCGCTATGCGTCCCGCCATCTCGGCTACCGCCAGACCATAGGGAGTCGCCCGTCGGGCGCCGATGACGGAGATAGAGGGGAGACGAAGAACCTCTATGTCGCCGCGACCGTAGATTCTCTTGGGCGGGTCCTGAAGGTCGAGCAGGTTGGGCGGATAGTTCTCGTTACCCCGCTCGACATCCCACATGTCTGCCACGGCAATCACATCCCGCTTCTGTCACGATATGAGCACGACTCGCGAATGTCGTCGACGGAGACGAACTCCCGTTCCGAAAGGTCCGCGATGGTCCTCGCGACGCTTGCGACGCGAACGATCGCGCGCCCTCCCATCGCGAACCTCTTTGCAAGCGTCTCGAGGGTCAAAGAGGCGTCCGAATCAAGATTCTGTCGTCGAACCTGAGCCTCGTCCGCGGGACAGTCTCCATACCGCGCCTTTCTCCAAGAGGCGAACTCCCTCCCCCGTGCCACGGCCTCCCTCATGTCCGCAGACGAAAGGCCCGATCCGCCTTCAATGACCCTCCGGGAAGAAGGCCGTGCGACGAAGATGTGCATGTCAATC
>JAGAWD010000097.1 GCA_017941585.1 Olsenella sp.
CTCGCCCTCGGGCCTCGCCGCCTACGAGGCCGAGAGGGAGGCGTTCGTGGGGCCGCGCGCGGCCGCCGACCCCGAGAGGGTCGAGTCGCTCCGCGCCCTCGAGCGCCGCCTCGAGGAGGCGCTCCCCGACGCCCTCGGCCCGCACCAGGTCGCCGCCACCCTCGGCAGCTCCTGGATACCGCCGACGGTCATACTCGACTTCATGAGGGAGACCTTCGGGGCCGGCGAGGCGCAGGGCGCCGCGAGCGGCCGCCGCCTCGAGGTCGCGCGCGACCCCAGCACCGGCTCGTGGAGGGTCAGGGCCACGTCGAGCGGCCTCTCGCCGGAGGCCCAGGCCCGCTGGGGCACGGCGGAGTGCTCCTGCTTCCACCTCGTCGAGACGGCGCTCAACGGCAGCGTGCTCGCCGTGACGAGGCCGGACCCCGACGACCCGTCGGGCAGGAGGCGCGTGCGGGACCCGCAGGCCACCGCCGCCGCCTGGCAGCGCCGGCACAGGATCGAGGAGGCGTTCGCCGAGTGGGTGTGGTCCGACGAGGACCGCTCCCGCATGCTCTGCGAGATCTACAACAGGCAGTTCAACGGGCTCGCGCCCAGGCGCTACGACGGGAGCTACCTCACGCTGCCGGGCATGAGCCCGTCGGTCACCCTCGAGCGGCACCAGCTGGACGCGGTGGCGCGCATCCTGCAGTCGGACGAGGGGACCCTCGTCGCCCACGCGGTGGGGGCCGGCAAGACCTTCACCGGCATCGTGGCCTGCCACGAGGCCAAGCGCCTCGGCAACGCCTCCAAGCCCATGATCGTCGTGCCCAACCACATCACGCAGCAGTGGGCGTCCGACTTCCTCAGGCTCTACCCCGACGCCAAGGTCCTCTACATGGACGCCGCCGACACGAGGAACGCAGACGCCGTCAGGGCCTTTTGGGCCCGCGCGGCGGCGGGCGACTGGGACGCCGTGATCGTCGGGCAGTCCAGGTTCTCCCAGCTCAACGTCTCCGCCGAGACGCGCGAGCGCTACTTCGAGGCGCGCCTCGAGGAGATGGAGCGCTCGATCCGCGCGGCGAAGGAGGACGGGCAGGACTTCACGGTCAAGGAGGCCGAGAGGACCAAGCGGCAGCTCCAGGGCAGGCTCGACCGCCTGCGCAGGGACCGCTCGCTCGCCGGCATCAGCTTCGAGGACCTGGGCTGCGACATGCTCGTCGTGGACGAGGCCCACTCCTTCAAGAACCTCGCCGTCACGGGCGTGCAGACCGCCGGCATGGCGGTGTCGCCCTCGGCGAAGTGCGAGGACCTGCTGGACAAGTGCCGGTGGCTGCGGGAGCGCGGCAAGGGCAGGAACATCGTGTTCGAGACGGGCACCCCGGTCTCGAACACGATGGCGGAGCTCTACAACATGCAGCGCTACCTCTCGCCGGCGCTCCTCGCGGCGCAGGGGGTGGAGTCCTTCTCGTCCTGGGCTAACACCTTCGGCCAGCTCACCGAGTCGGTGGAGGTCAGGCCCGAGGGGACGGGCTTCCAGATCAAGCAGAGGTTCGGGAGGTTCCACAACCTCCCGGAGCTCATGGGCGCCTTCCACTGCTTCGCCGACGTCATGACGGCGGAGACGCTCGACCTTCCCGTGCCCGAGTGCGAGGTGGTGACGGTCGCCGTCCCGGCCACGCCGGAGCAGGAGGAGTGCGTCCGCGAGCTCGCGAAGCGCGCCGAGGCGGTGCGCGACCGCTCCGTTGACCCCTCCGACGACAACATGCTTCGCATCACGGGTGACGGCAGGAAGGTCGCGCTCGACCCCAAGCTCCTCTCGCCCGACGACCCCGACGTCGCCCCGCTCGAGGGCGGCAAGGTCGCGCGGTGCGCCGAGGAGGTCAAGAGGATCTGGGACGAGACGTCCGCCGAGAGGGGCGCTCAGCTGGTGTTCTGCGACACATCGACCCCCGCGGGCGGGGGCTGGAACGTCTACGTGGACCTCAAGCGCCGCCTCGTGGAGCTCGGCGTTCCCGAGGACGAGGTCCGGTTCGTCTCGGACGCCGGGGACAACCCGACGAAGCGCGACGAGCTCTTCGAGATGGTCCGCGCCGGAGAGGTGCGCGTGCTCGTGGGCTCGACGCAGAAGCTGGGCACCGGCACGAACTGCCAGGACCGCCTCGCGGCCATCCACGACCTCGACTGCCCCTGGCGCCCGTCCGACCTCGAGCAGCGCCTCGGGCGCATCAGGCGCCGCGGCAACATGTACGATCGCGTGCGGGACTACAGGTACGTATCCACCGGGACGTTCGACGCGTACCTCTACCAGATCGTGGAGCGCAAGCAGCGCTTCATCGGGCAGGTGTTCACGGACAGGAGCCCGGCGCGCGCCGTCGACGACCTGGACGAGACCGTGCTCTCCTTCGCCGAGATCAAGATGCTCGCCACGGGAGACCCCGACGTCGCCCGCCGCATGGAGCTCGAGAACGAGATCGGGCAGCTTCGCCTCCTCGAGCAGGCGCACGCCTCCCAGGCCGCGAGCATCGCCCGCCAGGTGGAGTGCAGGTACCGGCCGCAGGCGGAGGCCCTGCGGGAGAGGTCCGAGCAGCTCGGGCGCGACGAGGCCGCCTTCCTGCGGGCCACGGACGCCTCCCTCGGCGACAACCCGCCCGTGGAGGTGGGCGGAGCCGTCCTCGGGGAGCGGGACGAGGCCGTGCGCGCCCTGCGGTCGGCCGCCCTGGGGCTGAGGACCGGCTCCAGCGGGCGGATCGGCGCGTACCGCGGCCTCGACGTCTGGGCAGAGCGCAGGCAGGCCCTCGGGGGGCGCGACGGGATCGAGTGCGTCACGCACGTCGGGCTCGCCGCGCGCGGCAGCGACTCCGTGCACTGGTGCGACAAGCCGTTCCCGGCGAGCGACACCGGCCCGGGCACCGTACTTCGGCAGATGGACCGCCTGGCCGAGCGCGAGGCGAGGGGCCCGGAGCTCGTGGCGGAGAGGCTCGAGGAGGCCGAGCGCAGGCTCGCCGAGGCCGAGAGGGCCATGTCGGAGGGCTGGGACGGCGCCGATGAGCTCAGGCGCAAGAGGGAGGAGCTGCGCGCGCTGGACGAGGCGCGCGGGCTCTCCCGCGCCCACGGCCCCGC
>JAGAWD010000098.1 GCA_017941585.1 Olsenella sp.
ACCACCACGCGTTCACACGAGACACGTATACTTGTGCGTTGGCTGCAAAACCCGCGTTGGCCACAAGGCCCACGCACCCGCGCGCCCACGCGCCAGCGCGGGACACGCACCAATCGCGGAACCCATACGCGGGCCACAAGGCAGCTCCAGGCTCCACCACCCGAAAGGACCCACATGAGCGAGAAGAAAGACCCCAAGGACACGACCGTACTCGTCACCGGCGGTGCCGGCTTCATCGGCAGCCACACCGTGGTCGCGCTGCTCGAGGGCGGCTACCAGGTGATCGTCGTCGACGACCTCTCCAACGCAAGCGAGAAGGTCATCGACCGCATCGACCAGATCGTGGGCGACGAGGCCGCACGCAACCTCACCTTCTACAAGGCCGACGTGAACGACCGCGAGGCGCTCGAGGCCATCTTCGACGCGAACGACATCGACCGCGTCATCCACTTCGCCGGCTACAAGGCCGTCGGCGAGTCCGTGCAGAAGCCGATCGAGTACTACTCCAACAACATCGGCAACACGCTCACCCTCGTCGACGTGATGCGCAACCACGGCTGCAAATCCATCATCTTCTCCAGCTCGGCCACCGTCTACGGCGACCCCGACGCGCTGCCCCTCACCGAGGAGAGCCCCAAGAAGTTCTGCACCAACCCCTACGGCTGGACCAAGTGGATGATCGAGCAGATCCTCTCCGACCTCGTGACGGCGGACCCCGAGTGGAACGTCGTGCTGCTTCGCTACTTCAACCCCATCGGCGCGCACCCCTCGGGCCTCATGGGCGAGGATCCCAAGGGCATCCCCAACAACCTTTTGCCCTACGTCGCGCAGGTCGCCGTGGGCAAGCGCGACTGCGTCCACGTCTTCGGCGACGACTACGACACGCCCGACGGCACCGGCGTGCGCGACTACATCCACGTGATGGACCTCGCCAGCGGCCACGCCGCGGCGCTCGCCTGGATGAACGGCCGCGAGGGCGTCGAGATCTTCAACCTCGGCACCGGCAAGGGTACCTCGGTCCTCGAGATCATCAAGGCCTTCTCCGCCGCCTGCGGCCGCGACCTCCCCTACCAGATCGACCCGCGCCGCCCCGGCGACGTCACGGCCAACTACGCCGACTGCTCCAAGGCGAAGAACGAGATGGGCTGGGAGGCCAAGTTCGGCATCGAGGAGATGTGCCGCGACTCCTGGAACTGGCAGTCCGCAAACCCCAACGGCTACGAGGGCTAGGACACGCACTTGGTCGAGAACGAGAAGAACGACAAAGGCATAGAGAGCGAGAAGGACGCGCATAGCGAGAAGAGCGCGCGCACGCCAGCTTTCGCCAACTACCTCGCCGAGAAGCGCCCCCTGATCGAGGCGTTTCTCGCCGAGACCACACCGCACGTCGCAGGCTCCTCGCCCGCCGACACCCGTGGCGGCGGGCGACTGGCGCAAGACCTCGAGGCCTCCCTCTACGGGCCGCTCGCGCGCTTCACCGCGTCGGGCGGCAAGCGCACGCGTCCCGCGCTCTGCCTGCTCGGGGCCGAGGCGGTCGGCGGCACGGCCGAGTCTGCCCTCTCCGTCGCGGCCGCAGTCGAGAACTTCCAGAGCGCCGCGCTCATCCACGACGACATCGCCGACGAGGGCGAGCTGCGCCGCGGCGAGCCCTGCCTGCACGTGAGCGAGGGCACGGGCGTCGCCATCAACATCGGCGACCTCGCGCTCGTCACGGCGACAGAGGTCGTGCTCGCAGACGACGGCCTCACGGGCGCGGCGAAGCTCCGAATCCTCGGCGAGCTCACCGCCATGGAGCGGCGCACGCTCGAGGGCCAGGCGCTCGACCTCAGCTGGGTGCGCGACGGCCGCTGGGACATCGACGTGGACGACTACCTCTTCATGGCTTCGCACAAGACGGCGTACTACTCGGCCGCCGTCCCTCTCGTCATGGGCGCCATCTGCGCCGGCGGCAGCGAGCGCCAGATCGAGGCACTACGCTCCTTCGGCATGGCCGCCGGCCTCGCCTTCCAGCTGCAGGACGATCTGCTCAACCTGGTGGGAGACGCCGCCGCCCAGGGCAAGGACTTCAGGAGCGACGTCACCGAGGGCAAGCGGACGATGGCCGCGGTCTGGGCCGTGCGCCATCTTGGGGACGGCGAGCGCGACGAGCTTGTCGGCATCCTCTCGAGCAAGACGACGGACGAGACCGCGCTCGCTCGCGCCGTCAGCCTCATGGAGGAGTGCGGCGCCATCGCGCACGTGCAGGCAACGGCGCGCGAGCTCGTCGGCGAGGCGAAGGCGCATCTCGCTTCTGCGGACTTTTCTGCCGATGCGACGCAAACGCTCTCGTCTATGGCAGACTTCTTTATCGAACGGCTTGGCTAGCTCGGGGGCGGCACCATCCCCCGAGCAACGCCACGAGAGGCGTCAAGCGACGCCATGGCACCACCACGACGGCGCTAGAAGCGCTTGAAGCACTTAAGGTATTCAAAGCACTTGAGGTACTGACTACATACTCTGACTCACTTGGAGAGGCACATGGACCCTATTCGCGAGGGCGCAACGGGCGCCGCGGTCGAAGACATTCAGGAGCGCCTCGGGTCGCTCGGCTACGAGATAGGCGCCGAGGAGCGAGACGCCCGGACGTTCGGCACGTCCACCGCGTCGGCGGTCGCAAAGTTCAGGATCGACCACGGCATGCCCCTTGGCGCAGAGATTGACTCCGCCACGTGGTCCGAGCTCGTTGACGCCTGCTACGAGATGGGAGACCGCACACTCTACCTGCGCCTTCCCAACCTGCACGGCAACGACGTGCGAGAGCTGCAGGAGAGGCTCAACATCCTCGGCTTCTCGTGCGGCGACGCGGACGGCTGCTTCGGAGTCCACACCGAGGCCGCCGTGAAGCAGTTCCAAGAGAGCCAGGGCATGCTCGCCGACGGCATGGCCTTCCCCGACACCTACGACGCAATCGACCGTCTCCACCATGTGTGGGGCGGCAAGCCCGCGGCCGGCCCGCATCCCATGGGGGGCATGGGCTTCGCGCGCGCGGCGAGCGTCCTCGAGAACGTGCAGATCTCCCTCACCGCGGAGGACCCGATCTCGCGCAACGTCGCCGGGCGCATCTGGAACCTCGCCTCTGCCACGAGCGACAAGAGCGGACTCGACCTCATCGAGACGCCCGAGCACCCGCGCGAGGGGGACACGGCCGTGATCGTCCTCTCCACGCAGGAGCTGCCTGACGGAAGCAAGGTCGCGAACCTCACCACCGACGACATCGAGACCCTGCCGCAGCGGCTGCGCACCACCTGCGAGAGCACCCCGAACAACAAGACGCCCGTCATCCGCCTCGAGCTTCCGCACGGCCTGGGCTACGACGGGACCTTCACCGTCGGCGACGCGCAGACCTTCGCCGTCATGCTGCTCGACGCAATCTGCTCCGCCTTCGATTTCTGATACACTATCCCCGCGGTGGTTGGGATTCGCCCGAGGGCGCTCGTCTGAGGACGCTCGCCCGCGAACGCTCGTCTGAGGACGCACGTCCGAGCAAGGCACATCCAACGCTGAGAAGCATTGGGGTATCGTCCAGTGGTTAGGACTGCGGTTTTTGGTGCCGCCAACCTAGGTTCGAATCCTAGTGCCCCAGCCACGCATTTTAGCAGGTCAGACACGGTTTTGTGTCTGACCTGTTTTTTTGGGCAACAAGCCGTTTGTTGCCGCGGGCAACACATGGGCCTGTTTTTGGGCAAATTTTGGGCACTTTTTGGGCATGCCCAAAGGTTCGGATCTCTTTCCAAAAAACCCACGCGTCCCACCCTCGCCCGCACCCCCCCCCCCCGGCCGACAACGCCGCCCGTCCCCCCGCCCACCGCGGGCGTGAC
>JAGAWD010000099.1 GCA_017941585.1 Olsenella sp.
GCATCGGGCAGGGCGCCAAGGCGTCGGCCGTGATCAGGAGCGTATGCCAGAAGTGCGGGCGGCCGTACACGACGGGCCCGCAGTTCGTCGACTACCTGTGGCGAACGGGCGCCGCGCTCGAGGCGGGCGAGACCTTCCGCTCGCGGCTGTTCGCCATCTGCACGCAGACGGGCAACCGCATGGACGTGGACGCCCACGGGCGGCTCACGTTCAGGCAGTACGTCGCGCCCGCGCAGCGCACGGCGTCCATGACGCTCGACGTGGACGACTCGAGGAGCGTCATCGTGGACGGCTCCATCGAGCCCGGCACCAACCTCTTCACGCGCCCCGCGCGATCGGTCGTGGTCTACAAGGACGGCGACAAGGTGATCAGCGCGCAGGCCGACGTGGCGCAGACGTCGCCCACGAGCTGCCAGCGGCGCGGCTTCACGATCGCCGAGCTCCACGAGCTCAACGACATGGGCAGCCCCAAGACCGTGAGCCACGCGCAGCAGCTCGCGAAGAGCTACCTGGCGGGCGACTCCGCGCCCACGGCCACGTGGCAGCTCGAGACGCTGTGGCTGCCGCTCGACCAGGGCGACGTCGTGGACTTCGCGCCGAGGAGGTACGACCCCTTCGGCGACGGCGGGGCGCGCAAGTGCCTCGTCCAGACCGTCGAGGAGACGGTCGACAGGCTCAGGCTGACATTGAAGGAGGTGTAGGCATGGACCCATTCGAGCTGGCGGCCAAGCTCAGGCAGGTGCGCACGATACAGAGCGAGCTGGGCAGCTCCGAGCAGGTATCGCGCATCGGCTCCGTGCAGGTCGTGAGCGGCGTGGCCGAGAGCGACAGCTCGGGCGGCTACGTCATGGTCAACCTCGGCGGCAGCTCCGTGACGCAGGACGGCACGCAGGCCGTCGAGTGCGCCTCGGACGTCTCGGTCAAGGCGGGGCAGGAGGTGCAGGTCCAGATCGCCGACGGCAAGCCCCGCGTGACGGGCGTCATCGGCTGGGGCGACGCCATCCGCGCCGACGTGGACCTCGCGGCGACTCAGGCCGCCGACGCCGAGACGCTGGCGACCGAGGCCAAGGAGGCGGTCGAGGCCGTCTCGCAGCACTTCTGGTACGACTCCAACGGCGCGCACGTCTCGACCGAGGCTGGCGTGGCCGACGGCGCGCGCAACAGCCTGTGGAACAGCCTCGGGATCTTCTTCCGCTCGGCCGCCAACTACCTCGTGGGCATCACGCAGAGCGCCGTGCAGTTCTACGACGGCCTCGGCAACGCGGCCGCCAACATCATGGCGAGCTTCGGCGCCACGGGCGCGCGCATCGGCTACGCGGCCAAGGCGCACGTCGCGATCGACGCCGACTCGGTGGACTTCAACGACGGCAGCAAGACGCTGGCGAGCGTGGTCAACTCCGACGGCATGGCGGGCATCGTCATCCCGAACTCGGGCGCCGTAATCGGCGGCACCACGAGCGAGCCCGCGCTATGGATAAAGCGGACGAACAGCAACGGGCGCATCGCCATCGGCTCGGGCCATGGCAAGCCGACGGGCGAGGAGATACAGATAACGTCAGGCCGTGTGTACATGCCCAGCGGCAAGTCACCTGCCGCCATCTCGTTCGACCTCTCGTCGAGCGGCAACGGCGCCATCACGTCGCAGGGCCGCATAACGGGCGTGGGTATTACCTCGTCGGCAAACGTGCTCTGCACGATGGCGAACGTGACGCGCGGCACCACGCCGAGCGCCAACACCTACGGCACCTACGAGTTCCTCGACAGCGCCAACAGGCGCCTCGCCATTGTCGAGTTCGGCGCGATGACGGACGGCCGCAACCTCATACAGCTCCGCCTGCTCGGCAACTACACATCGGGCGACAGCTACGGCGGCCTCATCATCGAGAAAGCCAACGGCAACACCGGCAACGCCAACATCATCTACAACGCCAACACAGGCGCCCTCAGCGGCTTCACGTGCAGCGCCGCCGCGCTCACGAGCGGCACGGTCGCCCGCGCGCGCATCGAGAACACCGCATGGGCCTACCTCGTCGGCAGCGCATCCACCGTCGCAAGCGGCAACTACGTGCGCTGGCGCATGGTGGCGGGCATCGTCTTCCTACAGGTCTACTACCGCAGCGGCGCGGGGCTGACCGCTGGCTCCGCCAAGTCGCTCGGCAACATCCCCGCCAACTACCGCCCGTCCTCGATCGTCGAATCGACGGGCTACCTCGGCGCGGGCAAGGCATCGCCCTGCGACATCTGGGTGGAGACGGACGGCGACGTCTTCATCATCGCCGCAACGGTGGCGAGCGCGACCTTCTACGGCACCTTGAGCTACCCGCTCGGATAAGGAGGGCATATGGAGACCATACGACCCTACCTCCTCGGCTGGCTCGTGCCGACCATCCTCTCGACCGCCGTGGGATACCTCGCGGGGCTCCTCCGCAAGGCCAAGGCCGAGCGCGAGAGCGACCGCAGGACGCTGGACGACCTCACGCTCATGGTGTGCAGGCTGACCATATACAACGACAACTTCGACATGGACGAGAAGCTCGAAGCCTACGTGACATACGTGGCGAAGGGCGGCAACCACCGCACCAAGAAGTACATGGACGAGCTGCTGGGCGAGGACGTGGACGCGTACCTCGCGCGGCACAGGTAAGGAGGGAACATGAGCTACGTAATCCCAGAAGGTATCCAGACCAAGGCCGACGCGGTGCTCGCCGTGGCATCCGTGATCGCGGACGAGGACAAGGGCGCCCTCGGCGACGGCTCCGTCAACACCGCTTTGGACGTGCTCGCCGACGTGCTGGCGGGGCAGGACGTGGAGGTGCCGCAGACCAACGCGGGGGCGATCTTTGCGCTCGCGCAGTACGTGAGCGGCGGCGGGGGAGCGCAGAGCTACCCCATCACCTTCGAGGAGGTGACTGGCGGGACGGTCGAGCTCCAAGACCCCGAGACCCTTCTGGCCGTGACCGAGGCACCCGCTGGCACGGTGCTCTACGTGAGCGTCAACGGCGGCTCGGGCGCATCTGGCGGCAGCATCGTTTGCAGGGACGTGGACGGCCACTCCATGCTCGATATGGTCGGCGACGATTTCCACATCGAGACCTATATCGCCATGCCCATCGGCGGCATTACGGTCTACGCAGAATTGCAGTAAGGAGGTAGACCATGGAGAAGAAGTACCTTTTGCCAGACGGGGCGTACGACATCTTGAAATGGCTGGGTTTGATAGCATGCCCCGCCCTCGCCGTGTTCTACGGCGTCATATCGAAGACGTGGGGGCTTCCCTACGGCGAGCAGGTCGTGACCACCATCAACGCCGTGGGCGTGCTCATCGGCGCGCTCATAGGCGCATCGCATCTCGCGGCTAAGGAGGCGTGACATGCCGAGTGCTGAGGAATTGGAGCAGATGCTGGACGAGTACGGCGAGCGCAACCTCGCTGAGTTCCCCGACGACGACGCATGGGAGGAGCTCAAGGCCGAGGTTCTGAGCAGCTACGCGAAGGAGGACGGCGATGGCGACCGCTAGCGACCTCATGGCCGTGGCTGGCCGCGAGGTCGGCTACAGCCGCTACGCAGATCCCGAGCAGGGGACCAAGTACGGAAGGTGGTACGCCGAGCTGACGGGCTCGCCCTGGTTCGGGACCACGGGCGTGCCCTACTGCATGATGTTCGTCTCGTGGTGCCTCGCGCAGGTTAAGACGGGCTGCGTCGGCACGCCCTCGGCGGCATGCTCGCCGTCCATGAGGGCGGCGCGTGCGGCTGGAAAGCTCAAGCATATCGAAGCTGGCTCTTTCGGCGATGTGGTCTACTTCGACTGGTCGAGGGGCGGCTACACGTCGAACAACGCCGACCACGTGGGGTTCATCCGCTGGGTCGACACCGTGAACAGGCTTGCCTATACCCGCGAGGGCAACGTCTCCGGGTGCGTGAAGGACTGCGTGCGCGATTTCGCGGATATTGTCGGATGCGTCACGCCAGATTACGAGGAGGACGAAGTGACTAACGAGGACATTCAGAAGATCGCCAAGGCCGTTATCGCGGCCCAGATCGATTACAAGAACGGCGCGGACGACTCGCCCCACAAGGCGAGCCTGGGCAGCCGCGTGGGGTACATCGACTACATCACCCACACGATCATCCGCAAGCTGGACGAGATTCTGGCGGCGCTTAGGAAATGACCACCGTATTGCAGATGATACTGCTCGCCGTCCTCGCGCTGTGGTGCGTCTGGAGAGCGAGCCAACGCTAGGCGACGACGGCGGCCATGCCCCGCCCGGGCAAGCAGGCACTCTCCTCCCTCGACAGGCCGCCGCGCGCATACGCGCCCTCCGCTTCGGCGGGGGGCGCTTTTTTGTTAAACTTTTCATCCGTAAACAACCGCAAACCAATGCGTTAAAAAGTGTCTAAAAGCGGCGATGTCGAGCACGGAGCCGCAGGTGGGCGGCGCTTCTGGATTGACTGGGGGTCAAGGGGTCGCTGGTTCGAATCCAGTCCACCCGACCACGTAAACGAGCAGGTCAACCGCATAATCGGTTGGCCTGTTTTTTATTAGCTGACGATGCGCCAACCGTACGGCACCGTACTTTCCCGCTCGAAAGACGAAAGATAATCGGAGAGCGTGGACGCCGCGCCGTCCACCGCCGCGCCCTCGGGGGAGAGGTAGTGGCGGTAGTCCGTGCGCAGGTCGGCGTGCCCGTGGTACATGCTGTTGGCCACGTCGGGCACGCCCGCCTCGTGCATGAGCGAGGCGTTGGTATGGCGCAGGTTCTTCATCGGTATGTAGCGCATGCCGCGCAGCGCGCCCTCGCTGAACGCGCGGTGCCAGTAGCGCGAGACCGTCTTCGGC
>JAGAWD010000100.1 GCA_017941585.1 Olsenella sp.
ATGGTTGTGCAGGTAGGGCGAGTCTTCCAAAGATATCCCGGCGAGCTCCCTCACAAGGCGCACGCGCACGCGCACGATGTCCTCATGATGAGCCTCGATGCCGGCGGCGCTCATGCTCTGCCCCTCTCGTCCCATGCGATAGCAGTAGACGGGTGACTTGCCGACGTAGACGCTCCTCACATGCGAAAACGGAAGGTAGGCATACTCGCAGTCCGTGTAGAAGCAACCCTCGGTCATGCGGAAGCCGATGGTCCTCAGAAGTTCCGTCCGGTAAGCAAGCGAATGCGCGGCGATGCCCTGCACGTGTCCCAACTCCGCCTGCGTATGAATGCCCTCGGCGAACCCTGCCATATCGTCAACCGTCTGGGAGGGGCTGCCGTCCTCATAGCAAAAGGTGTACGGGGTTATGGTCGCATCCGCCTCACACTCCGCAAGCAGATCGACAAACTCCTCCAAGCCCCTCTTGTCGAACCAGTCATCACCGTCAAGGTGGCGGAAGTACTTGCCGCGCGCCACCCCGAGGCTGGCATTCATGGTGGAGCCATATCCCCCGTTGGGCTTATCAATTACTCTGAAGAGGTCAGGGTCCTCGCGCTCGAATTCTCGGGCTATCCGCAAGGTGTCATCCTTGCTGCCGTCGTTTACGATGATGACCTCTATCTTGTCTGAGTTTCTCACCTTGCACGAGGCGAGCGTCTCGCGCAGGTACTCAGCAACGTTGTATGCAGCAACGCTGACCGTCAGAACCTTGTCCGAGCTCTCGCCCATCGCAGCACCCCGTTTCACGCAACGCCCCGACAGGGGCCCATCGCGACTGACGCGATAATGTGTGCACGTAACCCGCACATGGGTCCATGCCATAGCTAGTCAATAGTTTCAAAAAAGTCAGATTCAAACAAGTCGCTCAGAAAGACGGCGTACAGAAAACACGCCTTGTGCAAGTTCGAGAGCAAGAACACGCCGATTCCCACCGCAACGTTGCACGCACCAATCAGACGAAGAACGGTCTCCAAATCAGGTCCCCGTGCGGTTCGAAGCACCTTTTCTTTACCGCCCTTGCGGGAACGCCCACATAGACCGTACTTTGTTCGGAGACGCCCTTGAACACGCTGCCAGCACCCAACACGCTGCATCTCCTGAGCCGGCTATTATCGAGTACCATTGCACCCGTACCAATCCAACAGTAGTCCTCAATGAGCACCTCGCCACCGCGAAAGTCGAAGGTGGGGCTCTTCATGTCGTGGCTTCCGGAGATAAGCTTCGAGAAGTTGCTAACATTGACATTATCGCCAATGGTTAGACCACCCCGACCGTCTAAGAGGCAATGGCCGTTTATATAGGAATGGGAACCGATCACGATACTGCGAGGACCCTGGACTATCGTATTCATGAGAATACGCGAGCCCTTGCCGATCCTCATGCCCGCAAGCAGGTAGAAGGGCTTTCTCAGATACCAGCAGGGGATATGGGTGACGACATGGTTCAGAAATAGCAGCACCAGGCTAAAGAAAAACTCCTTGATTCTTTCCAATGTCACTCCATGCAAGAGAACGTACAGGTAGGCAAGCAAACGAATCGCATGCGTCGGGAGATCCGCCCGAGCTCATAGGATAACGCAATTACTCCTGCTCCCCCAGGCACTCGACCTCTTTCAAGAGATTTCCCACCGCGGCATCATAGCCGGCAGAGACCTGCTTCGCGTACTCGCGCATGAACCGCGCCTGGTTCGCCCTCGCGCCGGCGTCCGCAGAAAGCTCAGCCATGCGCGTAAAGAGTGACTCGGTATTCCCCGGCTCGCAGAAGAGGCCGACATTCCCGCCGTCGAGCTGCTCTCGCAGCCCACCTGTGTCAGAGGCGATGACCGGCACGCCATAGGCGAGCGCGAGCGCGATAACGCCCGACTGTGTGGCATCGCGGTACGGCACGACGGCAACGCAGTTCTCCATCGAGAACAGCCGGGCGATGTCCTCGTCGG
>JAGAWD010000012.1 GCA_017941585.1 Olsenella sp.
AGGCCGCGACGTCAGCCAGAAGCGCCTCGCGCGCACGACCAAACGGATCGTGCCCATACGGGTCTCGCGAGAGGTGCTTCACATCGGACAGCGCACCGGCACCCGCATGCTCGTCAATCAGGCCCTGGTAGCGCGTGGTGCCATAAATCACGTTATAGCCGTCAACCACCAGAAGCGCCCGGCGCGGCATGGCTACTCCCCCACCTCGGCAGCTTCGGCCTCGCTCACGCGACGCAGCCACTCGTAGCAGAGCACCGTGGTTGCCTGGGCAACGTTGAGCGACTCGACGCGACCGCGCTGCGGCAACCTGCACTCGAAGTCGCACCTCTCGCGAACGAGGCGCGAGATGCCGGAGCCCTCGGACCCCATGACGAGGCAGAGGCGCCCTCCCATGGGGGCCTCCCACACGTCCTGCTCCGCATGCTCCGTCGAGCCGGCGACCCAAAACCCGGCGTCCTTTATCTGCTCGATTGCCGTCGCGAGGTTGGAGACCTGGGCTATGGGCACGTGCAGCACGGCGCCGGCCGAAGTCTTGTAGGCCCCCACGCCCACGCGGGCGGCACGGGCCTTGGCGATCACGACGCCAGCCGCACCAACGACCTCGGCAGACCGTACGATCGCGCCAAAGTTGCCCTCGTCGGTCACGTGGTCGAGCAGGACGATGAGCGCATCGCCCTCGCCCGCGCCGGCGATGACGTCGGAGAGCTCCGCATAGGAGAAGGGCTGGGCCTCGACCACGATGCCCTGGTGGGCGCCGTGGGAGCTCATCTGGTCGAGCCTCGACTTGGCGACGCGCTCGATGGGCACGCCCGACTCCTCGAGGCGGGAGGCGATGTTGACGAGTGTCTGATCTTGGGCGTCCGAGGCGGCAAGAACGAATGCGCGTCTGAGGGGGATCCCGCACTCGAGCGCCTCGGCGCAGGCGCGGCGCCCCTCGATCAGATCTGGCGCAGACTTCGTGCGGGCGCCGCGCTGCCTGCTCGGGCCGCCGCGTCCGGGGCCTCCCGGGACAGGCCCCTCCGCCTTGGACCCCTTCCTCCCCTTTCTCGCACCCGGGAAGGAGGCCCGGGGCCCTTTGCCCTTGGACGCGCCGGAGGGCCTCTTGCCCCCAAAGCCCGCGGAGGACTTGCCCTTGCCTCCCCTGACGTCTCGGCCAGGGGTTCTGCTCTGGTTCTTCGCCACTGTTCGCTACCTCTCGGACGGGGCGCTAGTCGGCCATGCGCAGGCGCGCACCAGCCGCCGTGTCCTCGAGCACGAGCCCGAGGGCGCCGATGCCGTCGCGAATCGCGTCGGCGCGCGACCAGTCCTTAGCCGCGCGCGCCTCCTGGCGGGCCTGGATGAGCGCCCCGGCCGCCGCGTTGGCATCGTCGCCGTCAAAGCCGGCGTACTGACGGGCGAGGTCGACGAGTCCGGCGGGAAGCTCCTCTTCGGCGCCCGCCTTGGAGAGGTCGATGCCCAAGACGTCGGCGAGCTCGACGATCATGTAGGCGGCGCGCAGGGTCGGCGCCGTCGCGATGTTGTCCGCGGCGTCAGCGAGGTACTTGTTCGCGGCGGTGACCAGCGAGAAGATTGCGGCGAGGCCGCCCGAGGTGTTGAAGTCGTCGTCCATCTGCGCCACGAAGTCGCCGTGGGCCTTGTCGATAGCGGCGCCGAGCGTGCGGTCCGCCTCGGAGAGCTCGCCGTCCTGCGGGGCGTTCTTCGCCGCCCAGCGCAGGTTCTTGACGCAGGTGCTCAGGCGATCGAGCGTGCCCACCGCGCCGTCGAGCTGGTCGGTCTGGAAGTCGAGCGCGGATCGGTAGTGGGTCTGGAGCATGAGCAGACGCACGGCGTCGGCGGGATACTTGTCGAGGACCTCCTTCAGGGTGAAGAAGTTGCCGAGCGACTTGGACATCTTGTCGCCGTTGACGCGGAGCATGCCCGTGTGCATCCACACGTTCGCGAGCGGCGCGCCCCAGGCGCACATGGCCTGTGCCGTCTCGTTCTCGTGGTGCGGGAAGACCAGGTCCTGCCCGCCGCCGTGAATGTCGATCGGCGTGCCGAGGTAGCGGTGGATCATCGCGCAGCACTCGGTGTGCCAGCCGGGACGCCCCTCGCCCCAGGGACTCGGCCAGCTCGGCTCGCCGGGCTTTGCGGCCTTCCAGAGCGCGAAGTCGAACGGGTCGCGCTTCTCGTCATTCACCTCGACGCGCTCGCCGGCGCGCAGCTGGTCGAGGTCACGACCGGAGAGCACGCCGTAGTCGTGGTCGGAGCGGACGGAGAAGTACACGTCGCCGTTGTCCGCCGCATAGGCGAAGCCGCGCTCGATTAGAAGCGAGATCATCTCCTGCATGGCCTCGATCTCGCGCGTGGCGCGCGGGCGGATGTCGGGGTCGAGGACGCCAAAGCGGTGCATCTGCTCGATGAAGGCGTTCGAGTACTCCTCGGCGACCTCGGCGGCCGTGCGCCCCTCCTCGTTTGCGCGGTTGATGATCTTGTCGTCCACGTCGGTCAGGTTCTGCGCGAAGGTCACCTGGTATCCCTTGTAGGTGAGGTAGCGGCGGATGACGTCGAACGAGAGGAAGGTGCGGGCGTTGCCGATGTGTATCTGGTCGTAGACGGTGGGGCCGCACACGTACATGCGGATCTTGCCCTCCTCTATCGGCTTAAGCTCTTCCTTCCTGTGGGTCTGGCTGTTATAGACGAGCATGGTCTCTCCTCGGTTCGCGCTCGGACTCCGCCGCATGTGGTCGACGGCGCATCGCGTGGTCGTAGTTAGGCATTGTAAACACTTCGCGAGATTGGTGCGGGCCTCGCCAACCCGGGACGGGCCTTCGCCCGCCCGCTAGGCACACGATCGGAGCCGTTCGGGCGAGGGGGAGTCGTCGAGAAGAACGACGGCCCAGGCGCAGATGCCCTCCTCGCGCCCGACGAAACCCAGGCGCTCGGTCGTAGTGGCCTTCACTCCCACGCTCGAGATGGGAATACCCATGGCACGAGCAAGGTTCTCCCGCATCCTCTCGCGATGGGGTGCGAGCTTGGGTGCCTGTGCGGCCACGGTGCAGTCGCAGTCGACGACCGCGCAGCCCCTCCCCCGCACCACGTCCATGACGCGAGCGAGAAGCACGAGGGAGTCCGCCCCCTCGAAGGCGGGGTCGTCATCAGGGAAGAGCTGGCCGATATCGCCCTCGCGAAGCGCGCCCAAGATGGCATCCATCAGCGCGTGCGTCAACACGTCCGCGTCCGAATGACCGAGCAGCCCGCGCTCCGAGGGAATGTCTACGCCACCGAGGATGCACTTGCGACCCTCCGCGAACTCGTGGACGTCAAAGCCGTGTCCGATGCGCATCAAAGCGTTGCACCACCTTTGCAAGATAAGGAAACGTCACGTCAGAGTGAGCTCCCGCGGCCAGGGGAGACGTCGGGGCCACCAGAGCCAGGGGCACTGTCGTCGGCAAAGTCGCTGCCGCAGCCCCCCTCGATGAGCCGGCGCTCCATGAGGGCGCGGGCGATCACGAGATCCTCGGGAAGCGTGACCTTGATGTTGTCGCGCGGAGAGGCCACGCACACGACGCGACCGCCCGTGCGCTCGATGAGCGAGGCATCGTCGGTCCCCACATATCCGTCGCGATGGGCAACGGCATGGGCCTGGGCGATCTCGACCCTCCTGAACACCTGGGGCGTCTGGGCGGCCCAGTAGAAGCCGCGCTCGGGCGTCGCGACGATGGTGGAGTCCTCCACGAGCTTGAGAGTGTCGGTCACACGAGCAGCGCAGATGGCACCCGCGATGGAGTCGTCGGAACGCACGCGGTCAATGGCGAGCTTAGCCACCTCGGGCTGGATGAGGGGCCGGGCGGCATCGTGTATGGCAACGTAGTCGAGCTCCCTCGGCACGACCGTAAGCCCGGAGCGCACCGAGTCCTGACGCGTGGCGCCCGCAGGCGCAATCGTCACCTCGCATCGGAGCGAAACCCTGCCGAGCACGCGTTCGCGCATCTCCTGCTCACGCTCGGGAGCACAGACGACCACGATATGGCCAACGGCCGCCACGCGGTCGAGCGCGATAATCGACCAGCACGCGAGAGGCAGCCCGCAGAGCTCAACGTATTGCTTTCCTCTCGGGTCGCCAAAACGCAGTCCCGAGCCCCCCGCCACCACGATTGCACAGGTGTCGGGCTTCATGCTGGACGAGCCGACCTTTTCGGCGCACGCGCAGGCGCAGGGCTTCAACGTGCTCATGCGCGCTTACCCCACATGCGATAGAGACTGTCCGCAAGAATGCTCGGGTTGTCGACCCCCACCCGATCGAGGCGCGAGGGGTTCTGCTCGATGTCATCGAGCAGCTTCTGCAGCGAGCCATACTCGTCCACGATCTTGTCGGCCATACCCTTCCGCACGACCGAGACATTGGAGAGCGTGCGCAGGCCAAGCGGCCTCATGATGGTGTCTTCGTTTCTCCCCTCGAAGCCGAGAAGCGCTCCAACCCGCTTTGAGCTACGCAGCTTCTCGTTCGCCGTCTCGTGCAGGGCGCCGCGGATCGCACGCGCGTTCTCCTCGCTGGAGTCCTGCGCGTAGTCGCGGATGAGGAGGGTGTAGACTTCCGACATGCCGCCTATGAACTCCTCGCGCTGCATCGCGATGGTCTTGCCGTCGGTGCCGAGCTCGAGGATGAGGTCGTCCAGCTCGTCAGAGACGGTCATGAGCACCTCGAAGAGGTAGATAGTGTCCGTGATGTCGGAGAGGGTGACGTAGTTGTCGAGCTCGAGGGTCGTGAGGCGAAGGAGCGAGCGGTCGAGCTGGGCGCGCGTGCTCTGGAGCGAGACGAGCAGCTGGTTGACGGAGCCCATCAACTCGGCAACCGAGCGCAGCTGGTGTCCCTTACCATCAATGTAGATTGTCACCACCTGGCGACGCTCCGACACGGAGATGACCATCGCCTTGGTGAGAAGGCTCATGCGCGCCGCCGTGCGGTGACGCATGCCCGTCTCCGCCGTGGCGAGAGACGGATCGGGGTTGAGATGGTAGTTGGCGCGGAGTATCTGAGTGAGGCCCTTGTCGATGACGATTGCGCCGTCCATCTTGGAAAGCTCGAAAAGGCGATTTGCGGTGTAGGAAATATCGAGGCTGAATCCGTCGTCACCCGTGGCGAGGACGGCGTCGGTGTCGCCAATGCAGATGAGAGCGCCCATGTGCCCGGCGATAATCATGTCGAGCGCATGCCTGAGCGATGTTCCCGGGGCCGTCTGCCTGATGGCCGCCCTCATACGCTCCCTGGTACTCGGCAGGGCCTGCTCCACCTTGACGCTCTCCATCTTTCACCTCCATACGAGTGCTGGCCCGCAGCGCGGGCCAGCCGACTGTCCATAGACAGTATATGACGCTTTTGGCGCTCTCGACCCTAGTCCGCAGAACTTGCGCTATCGCCGGAAGCCGAGATGCGCGGCGCTCCTCCGCCAGTCGTCCACCGGTCGCGCGCCCGCGGCAGCTCCATGTGCGTACGCTCCTCGATTTCCGGAATCTCACCCTCGCCCTGCGTGAAGATGATCTTCTCGCCATCGGAGTCGACGTTCACGATGCTGCCGGCTGACCACTTGCCCATGAGCAGCTCCTCGGAGAGGGGATCCTCTATGAGCGTCTGTATCGCGCGGCGCAGCGGGCGGGCGCCATAGACCGGATCGGTGCCCTCTCGCGCGATGAAGTCGCGTGCGGCGTCAGTCAGCTCGATGGACATGCCTTGGGCGATGAGGCGGTTCCTGAGCTCGCGGACCATCAGGTCGACGATGCCGCGCAGCTGCTCGCTCGTGAGCGACTTGAAGACGACGATCTCGTCGACGCGGTTGAGGAACTCGGGGCGGAACAGCCTCTTGAGCTCGCTCTCGACTCGGCTCCTGATCTCCTTGTCGGAAAGGCCGGTGTTGCCCTGGGAGCTAAATCCCATGGGCGCCGTCTGGGCAATCTCGCGCGCGCCGATGTTCGACGTCATGATGATGACGGTGTTCGAGAAGTCGACGGAGCGCCCCTGACCATCGGTCAGGCGACCCTCGTCAAGAATCTGTAGCAGGACGTTGAAAACGTCGGGGTGAGCCTTCTCGATCTCGTCGAACAGGACGACAGAGTAGGGCCTGCGGCGGACGGCCTTGGTCAGCTCGCCGCCCTCATCGTAGCCGACGTATCCCGGAGGAGCGCCTATCAGCTTGGAGACGGTGTGCTTCTCCATGAACTCGGACATGTCGAAGGAGATGAGCGCGTCCTCGCTACCGAAGAGGAACTCGGCGAGCGACTTGGCAAGCTCGGTCTTGCCCACGCCCGAGGGTCCCAGGAAGATGAACGAGCCGCCGGGGCGACGAGGGTCCTTGAGCGGGGAGCGGCTGCGACGGATGGCCTTTGCCACCTTGGTAACGGCCTCCTCCTGCCCGACAACGCGCTGGTGCAGAGCGTCCTCGCAGCGCAGCAGCTTCGACGCCTCGGCCTCGGTGAGATTGGAAACGGGAACGCCCGTTATGTCGGAGACAACGTCAGCGATGTCAGACTCGTCGACCACCACGACGTTGGCATCCTGCTTCTCTCGCCATGCCTTCTCGAGCTCGGCGCGCTTCGCGGTGAGCTCCTTCTCGCGGTCGCGCAGGCGCGCCGCCTCCTCGAACTCCTGCGCAGAAGCGGCCTTGGACTTCTCGTCGCTAATGCGATGAAGCTCCTCATCCACCTGGGCGAGCTCGGGCGGCAGGCTCATCTTGTGCACGCGCGTGCGCGCACCCGCCTCATCGATGACGTCGATTGCCTTGTCAGGCAGGAAGCGATCCTGCACGTACCTGTTGGAGAGGGTAACCGACGCGGCAAGCGCGGCCTCCGTGTACTTGACGTGGTGGTGTTCCTCGTAGGCCTTCTGCAGGCCATGCAGGATCTCGAGCGTGTCCTCCGGAGTGGGCTCGCCGATATAGACGGGCTGGAAGCGACGCTCGAGGGCCGAGTCCTTCTCGATGTGCTTGC
>JAGAWD010000101.1 GCA_017941585.1 Olsenella sp.
CTCATCCAGGTAGAACGCCAAGAAAACCCCCTAAAAACAAGGCGCCGGGCTCTCCGCTCGGCGCCATACAGACTAACGTTGTGTGCGTTCACCCACGGAGAGCGGCGCAGGATTGCGGCTGTAGGGCGGGTCCTATGCGGACCGATACCGCGCTACTTGCCCTCGTCAGCACCTTTGTTGGCAGACTCGAAGCGGTAGCCGACGCCGTGGACGGTATAGAGCCAGCGCGGATTGCGCGGATCATCACCCAGCTTAGCGCGGAGGTTCTTTACGTGGGAGTCGATGGTGCGCTCATATCCCTCGAAGTCGTAACCGAGGACCTTCTCTACCAACTCCATACGGGTGTAGACGCGACCCGGGTAGCGGGCAAGAGTGGTAAGCAGCTTGAACTCGGACGCCGTGAGGTCAATCTCCTTCTTCTCCACCGTTACCTTGTGACCCGAGATGTCAATCACCAGATCGCCAAAGTCCAGGACCTCGAGCGCCGGCTCGCTCTCCGTGTGCGCACGACGCAGCAGCGCGCGTACGCGCGCCACAAGCTCGCGCGGGGAGAAGGGCTTGATGAGATAGTCGTCGGCACCGAGCTCGAGGCCGATGATGCGGTCTTCTACCTCACCCTTTGCCGTTAGCATGATGATTGGTACGTTGGACGTCTCGCGGATGGCCCGACATACGCGCTCGCCAGAAAGCTTGGGGAGCATCAGGTCGAGGATGATGAGGTCGAAGGTGTGCTTCTCAAACTCCTCGAGGGCGCTCTGCCCATCGCCCACGCCACGGACTATGTAGCCCTCACGCTCGAGATAGGCCGCTACTGCGTCGCGGATGGTCTTCTCGTCCTCAACCAGCAGAATTCGCTTTTCTTCCGAAGGCATCTCGACTCCCTCTCCATGTTCTGCCACATCGCGGCCGGTCAAGCCGAGCGGCCGGTCGGCACAAAATGCCGCACTTCACCCGAGACGGAATGCCGCTCAGGCAATAATCACAACAATTACACTCTACCTTCATTATTCTAGCGCAGATAGAGCTGAATCGCGCGTAATTGGACAAATGGCGCCCTGCGAGTGGCGCGCGGACCAGAAGGCCCGCACCCTTGAACGCGACCAGGGCGGATGAATCGTTGCGCTTGACGCTTCGCGCAACCGATTCCGCGACACGAGACCGACGCTCCCGCCTCAGACTTGGAACACGCGCACCGTCACCGACGTGGGCTGCCCCGTAGACTCGTGCTTGACCGTGGCAAACGTTGTGAACAGCGAGCACTCCCCTACCGAGGCCGGATACTCGCCGTAGTCGACGCTGCGGTTCTCGGCAGTAAGCACCTGATATGAGCGGTCTTTGGTGTTAACCACGAAGTACGAGGTAGAGCTCTTGATAAAGTACAGGCCATCCTTGCCCGACACCTCCGCAAACGGTTCGCGAGCAAGTGCGACGAAATGCCCGTCGCTACCCCCGATGTAGGTCCCCATCGTGCCAAGCAGGCCACCCGAGTTGTAGTTGGCCTCGATTGAGAACGCAAACTTGTCTCCGATGCGCACAGCACACATGGGCTTCACGGTAGTAGGCAACACGAGCTGGTCTGTCTGCTGGGAGAGATTGCTCAACGAGTAGGACGTTATGCCATAGTAGACGCCCTGCTCGGAATTGACGCGCGGCGTCAGGGTGAGCGTGCCACCCGAGACCGTTGGGTCCGTCGCAAACCGACCCGGCGACTCGAGGACCGCACGCGCGTCGCTGTCGCCCGCCTCCCACTGGTAGCAGAAGGAACTCTCCGACGATCTGCCGCCCTTCGAGCTCGGCATCACCAGCCAGATGACCCGTGAGTCGGCCACGGCAAAGCGCGGCGGGTCGTAGTCAGAGCCCGCCTCCCACAGCGTCGTGGTAGAGCCCGTGATCTCACCATCCGAGAATCTGGCACCGTACAGGCGCCATGCGCGAGTGAGTAGGTTGAGCTCGACCCACGCGTAAACGCTGTCCGAGCAGCGAACGTCGTAAATCACGACGTTGTCGGCGGGACTGGTACGCGGCTCGGGAACCACCTCGGTCACCGCGCCCGATGTTATCGAGAGGGCCGACCCCTTGACCATTGGCGTGGCGCTGGCACCCGCGGTCGTCATGGGCGCCCAGGTTGAACCGCTCATGGGAAGAAGCACGCTACCCAGCGCAATGTTCCACGTGTGCACGGGGTTGAGGGCAACATCCGACGAGGTGTACTTGCTTTCGTTGGTGTTGGGGTCGATGACGAAGTCAGCGGCGGACGAGTCGACCATGACGGGCGAGCCTGCCTCTTCGCTCGACTGGCAGCCCGAGAGGACGGAGGCTATCGCCGCCGTGGCACCCACAGCGCCTACACCCCTCAAGAGGCCGCGACGCGTAATCGATGCGCGACTCTCGCTTGAGGCAACCCGGCCGTAGCCGTCAGCCTTGTTGACATTGGCATCTTTAGCCCTGCCAAACCAGCGCATGCTATGCGTCCGCCCCCGCGTTCGACGCAGCACGTAGGCTCTCCTGCGCGGCACGTAGGCCAATCGTTAGCTGGTCGGCACAGGATGTCTTACGTGGTCCGCAGGTATTGCCGGCAAGAACCTCGACTACCTCATCCACCGACTTTCCCTCGATGAGCAACCCGATGGCCTTGAGGTTTCCGTTGCACCCACCGTCAAAGGTCACTCCCTCGACGGTGTTGCCGGCATCGTCAAGATCAATATGGATGGCGCGCGAGCAGACGCCACGCGGCTTGAAGTCATAGTGGTACATGCAACTCCTCCTGTTATTAACTGGAGACAGTATACCCAGCCACGCACCGGGGTGCCGCGACGGCAGCTATGACACTGCGATGGCATGGCAGCAGCACAGCAAGATACACAATAGCGTCACGGTCCCGCAAGATGCGTCTCACGCGATCGCGCGGACACGGGGCACCGCTAGTCGAAACTCAGCTCCTCAAGCCGATCGAATACGACGTCGACCCGTCCAAGGAAGCTCCACGGATCGAAGATGGAATCAAGCTCGGCCGCGGCCAGCGTGCAGCGCGGGTCCGCCTCGAGCTTCTCGCGATACGTCGTGCCCTGCTCGCCCGCCTGGATCTCGTGCCAGGTGGCCATGGCGTTCTCCTGCACGATCTTGTAGGCGTCCTCGCGCGTAATGCCCGTGTCGACGAGAGCGAGCAGAACCTTGGATGAGAAGATCAGCCCGCGCGTCTTGTTGAGGTTCGCGAGCATCTGCGCGGGATAGAGCACGAGTCCGTCCACGATGCGCAGCAGGCACTGGAACATGTGGTCGAGCGCGATGAAGCTGTCGGCCTGGGCGACGCGCTCGGCCGAGCTGTGGCTGATGTCGCGCTCGTGCCAGAGCGCCACGTTGTCGAACGCGACCTGCGCGTTGGCCTTGACCACGCGAGAGAGGCCGCAGACCTTCTCGACGGTGATGGGATTGCGCTTGTGCGGCATGGCCGAGCTGCCCTTCTGTCCCTTGCGGAACGGCTCCTCGGCCTCGAGGGTGTCGGTCTTCTGGAGGTTGCGGATCTCTGTGGCGATGCGCTCGCACGTGGCGGCGCAAGTCGCGAGCACGCCAGCGAGGTAGGCGTGGTGGTCGCGCGAGATGACCTGCGTGGAAAGCGGGTCGTGCGCGAGGCCCAGGTGCTCGCAGACGTATGCCTCGACGCGCGGATCGATTGAGGAGTAGGTGCCCACCGCGCCCGAGATCGCACCGAAGGCCACGCTCTTGCGAGCGTCGAGCAGGCGGTCAAGATCGCGCCTCAACTCCCACGCCCAGCTGCCGAACTTCATGCCGAAGGTCATGGGCTCGGCGTGGATGCCATGCGTGCGGCCCACGCAGAGGGTGTCCTTCTCCTCGAACGCGCGGCGGCGGCAGATCTCGCCCAGGCGACGGCAGTCGTCGATCAGGATGTCCGTCGCCTGCACGAGCTGGTAGCAGAGCGCCGTGTCGCCAAGGTCGGAGCTGGTCATGCCGTAGTGGACCCATCGGCTGGGCTTGGGCTCGCCCTCGGGCACGTCGGCGTCGATGTAGGAGCCCATGTTGGTGAGAAACGCGATGACGTCGTGGTTGGTGACGGCCTCGATCTCGTCGACCTCGGCCTTGTCGAACGCGGCGTGCTCTCGGATCCACGCGGCCTCCTCGGCCGTGATCCCGCTCTCGCCAATCTCGGCGTGCGCCTCGCAGGCCAGCACCTCGATCTCCTGCCAGATGGTGTACTTGTTCTCGAGGGAGAAGATATTGCCCATCTCCGGACGGGTGTAGCGGTCGATCATGGGACGTCCTTTCGTGAGGCCGTGTCGGGCGGGGCGCTGGATGCGCAGGTGCAGGTGCACGTGTGCGCGAGGGCCGTGAGGCCGCGAGTCCGCGAGGCGCGCGCTACGGCGCGTGCGAAGAAGCGCCGAACACGCGTTGTGTGTGCACGACCTCGATTCTACACGCTTGAACGCGCACGCGGAGCGCCGTCGCGGTGCTCGGCGACGGCACGCAACAAAGCCGCAACGGCGCGGCAGACAAACGTACTCCTCGATACTTCTGGCAGACAGCACGAGATGGTCTTGCGTGACCCCTGATACGCGGATTGCATCGAGCGCGATCTCCTCAGCGCAAAACCCCTGGGGCTGTCCTGCCGTGGTGTGGGTCCCACCGGAGACTGGGCCCCTAGATACGGCAAGGGGGCGCGGTCCGTGGCCGCGCCCCTCTGGTGGTCCCTCGTGTGTCGGGTCGATACCCCTAATCGGAGGCGACCGGACCGCTCCCTATGATGGGCTGGGGAATCATGGGCTCGGGAACCGGCTGGTGAGGGATGTTCTTGAACGGGCTATCCACGTTGACGTTGCGGGGGTCAAAGATGCCGATGCCGCCCGCGACCTCCTCGAGCTTCTCGTCGGTGAGCTCGATCGTCTCGTACTGGTTCTTCTTCGTGCTGGCCATGTCGTTCTCCTCTCGACGTGCCGCGGTCACTTTCCGCGGTCGCTTGCTTTGATGCCCCTTGGTACGCGAGCGAGGGGAGGTCCGTCCTGGAGGCGCCGCGGGTTGTGGAGGGAGTGTGTGCACGGGCGATGCATACCGGCCGCGCGGCAGCGCTTCTCCGCTGGTGACGCGCGTACTTAAGTGGAATGCTGAAGTCAACTCGATTGCAGTGGGAGGTAGTCCTGCACTGCTCGTACCACCATCGAATGGCTCGGGGGCATGGGCACGCCGTCGCACCAAATTGCGCCGCGCCTTCTTGTGTTGCGCCTGCTTGTGCCGCGCCTCCGAGGAGAGGGCGGTCGGCAGAATCTGTCGCGGGGCCGGGGCGGACCTTGGCACGAAGCGCAGGCGTTGGCGACCAGCGGACGGAGCGCGCGAACGCCTAGCGCGCACCTTTCGGTGTGAACGCTAGGCCAGCGCGTGCACCGGCGGCAGGGACGACACGTCGAATGTCTTGAGCTGGTAGGTCTTCTCGAGGTTTACCCAGAAGTCCGGCGTGGTCCCGAGGGCCCGCGCGAGCAGCCAGGCCATCTCGGTGCTGATGGCGCGGCGGCCGTGCACGATGTCGGAGATAGCCGACTGGGGCTTGTGGATGGCCTTGGCGAGGCGGTACTGCGAGATTCCCATCGGGACCAGGAACTCCTCGAGAAGGATCTCTCCAGGGGTGGATATGTAGCCGTTAGTGGTAGTCACAGAACTCAACTCCCTTCGCGCCCTCTGGCGTCCACGTGAAGCAGAGGCGCCACCGATCGTTCACGCGTATGCCGTGCTGACCAGCACGGTCGTGCTGCAGTTTCTCGAGGTGGCTGCTCGGTGGCACGCGTAGGTCACGCAGGGCACGGGCGGCGTCGAGCGTCTGCAGCTTGCGGTACAGTACGCGCCTGAGCTGCGGGGGCACTCGCCGGGGCGGGTTCTCGTCCGGGTCGGCCCAGAACAGCTCTATGTCGCGATCTCTGAACTCCACGAGGTTCCTTACTTCTGCTTTACAGAAGTATAGCCTGGGTGCGCGCGGCGCAAGGGTCACCCAGGCGCCGACTGCCAGCGCCTTGGCCACTGTCAGCGCTTCGGCTCTCACGCCTCCCGCCTAAGCACGATTGGCATCCGTCGGCGCCACGCACCTTGTGCTGCGACACTTCCCCGTCTTCTTGGAGACACGACCGTCGCGGAATCGGGCGCATCCGCGTTGGAGGTCCGGGTCGCAACATGGGGCGGGGGCGCGGCCGCGGCCACGCCCCCGGGGGAGGTTCTCGGTTGTGTCCGTGCCCGGCCCTAGTCGGAGTCGGTGGGCGGGTTCCTGCGGACGATGTCGC
>JAGAWD010000102.1 GCA_017941585.1 Olsenella sp.
AGCGACTCCGCCAGGCGCGCCTGGGTCATGCCGACGGCGGAGCGAAGCGCGCGCAGCCCTGCCTTCGTCCGCTCCCCCGACGCGAGGCCATCCATGGCCACCTCCTCCCCGTCGCCTCCTCTTTGCCCCATTGTATGTCTACTTTATAGACATATCAAGTCGGATCGCGGGACCGTCCGCGTGCGGTAGGTTTATGGGCGTGAGCCCACCATCTCACGCGGGTGATGTGCATGGCCACCGGGCCACGGGGTTCGCATCGCATGCAAGCGTGCATTTGCAACTTTGCACGTTTGCAACTACGTGCATTTGCACGCGCATGCAAACGTGCAAATGCGTGGGCGCGAGGGCGCGGATCCGCGAGCCCCCACATCGTCTCGGCCGCGCGCAAGTCGCTTCGTCCGAGCGTGTCAGGCCTCCTCTACGAGACGAAATAGGACTCCCCCAGCCCTTCACAGATTGCGGAGAGGGTGCTCTGCTTGCATACGAGTCGACTGTCGTACTCTGGCAACCTTACGAAGCCACGGCTCTCATACCATGGCACAAGGTCATCGTTGAGCGCGTCCACGACAAGCAGGCGGGAGGAGACGAGCCTTGAAGACCTGAGCGCATAGCGCATGGCGTGACGGAGCACCCGGGTACCGCAGCCGTTTCCCTGGACGTCTGTCCTGACGCCCATCTTGCCGAGAAGCGTCGCGGGAATGAGGCCACTCATTCCGCCGCGGCACCCGCGGGACACGTCGCTAGAGCGAATCGACGTGGCCGAGAGGGTGAAGAAGGCGAAGGGAGCGCCAGACGGCTCCACACACACGTGCGTTCTGCATCTCCCGCGCGCGTCGTCGGCTCGCGCCGACTCGCGTAGCCAACGATCGAGGTCGTCCACGCCGCAACGGAACGCGCAGAGCGCGTCCTGGTCGATCGCGTCAAGCGAGACTATGCTTCCCCAGAGCCGATCTTCCGCCATGCCAGGCGACTACCCATCCGCGCCGAGGTAGTCGAGGAGCCATTCGTAGTCGCTCTCGGAGACGTAGATGTTCTTCGGGTGGTCGAACGTGGGAACGTGGTGATGCCTGCGCTCGTCCTCTGAGGCGACGAGGAGACGCGCGTAGTAGGAGCGCATGGACTCCCTCGCGATGACTGCCGAGGAGCTGACGCTCGTGCACTGGTTGAAGCACTCGCGCCAGGGCTCCTCCTCGTGCGAGAGGCTCTCGAGCTGGTCACCGGACAAACCGTCATATGCCCTGAGCACGGCGTCGGCGAGCGCCTTGTCGTCGGCACTCAGGGCCGCCGAGCTACCGGAGATGTCTGCCGACCTCACGTGCCGCTTTCCACGATGCTGCATGGAGACGCTCGTCACGGTCGGACCGTGCCTGAACGCCCTGACCTCCTCGGGAAAGAGGGGCCTACCCTCGACCACGAGACTCCATGCCTGGCAGTAGTAGAGGAGCTTCTGGAGCTGGTAGCCAGTCAACGTGCCCTTCCTCTCCAGAAGGTACTTTGCCACGTCAGACGCGACGGGCCCACTCGGCCGCACTGGCTTCTTTTCTTCCATGACTCCTCCTTTCCCCTGCAGTGATTATAGCCCCGTCGTCGGACACATATCACAACCCCACATTCAGGCCATCGGCATTCAAATATCCTTGCCCCGCGCGAAGAGCGCAGGGGCCG
>JAGAWD010000013.1 GCA_017941585.1 Olsenella sp.
CGCTGCGCTCCGTCGCCACCGCGAAGAGGGCGGCCGAGGCCGTGGGGAGCCGCGGCGGGACGATAGACCCCACGCTCGTCGCCGTGGCGAGGGAACTTGCGGAGCTCGAGGCCAGGACGAGGGCGGTGGAGGACGGCGCCAGGGCCGCCGAGGAGGCGCTGTCCCTCGCCGGACGCCTGGAGCGCGTCCGTGCGGAGCTGCGCGCGCTGCCCGCCGGTGGCTGGGACCCCGGAACGAGGGCGCGCAGGGCGGACCTCGTCCGCGAGTCCGCGAGGCTCGAGGGCGAGGTCGAGGCGAGGCTGGCAGGGTCACAGGGGCACCTGGCCGCCAGGGGCCTTCTCGCCGCGCCCCCGTCCGTAAGGGCCAGGAGCGTCGCGGAGAGGTACCGCGAGATAGCCGAGAGGCTCAGGATCGAGGTCGAGGATGCGTCGGGCACCCTCGCGGACGTAGCCGCCACGAGGGCCGAGATGGAATCGAGGGGCCTGCGCGTGCCGAGCGCCTTCGCTCCGCCCGCCCCTGCAGCCCGGAAGCAGAGCGGAAGAGATCACCCGTCCTACGTCCGGACCCGCGACGACTATGCCCCCAAGAAGGCAGAGGCGAGGTCGAAGGGCGAGACGCAGGACCGGCGGCAGGAGACCGATCACACTCAGACCCAGGCAAAGATGACCAAGCGGCATCCCTGGCCGAAACGCTGAAAGCCAGCTCCTCTGCTCGCGCGCGGGCCAGCGGCCAGGACTGGCGGCATAGATAAATCCGGCAACGCGAGGTTTTTCAGGTGGCATCGTCGTGTCCCGCACGGCTAGCCGCCGTCAACGTCCATCCGCTAGCACAGACGGTACCTTCGCGTTCGTTGCGAGCCGATGGGTTCCACCAGGTTCGCTTCGGCGAGCCTCCCCATGAGCTTGGTCACGCCCCTGCGTCCGATACCGATCGCTTCGGAAATCTCTACCGCCGTGGCACTTTCGCGTTCGCCGAGGAATGCGAGCGCGGCTTTCTCGCTCTCGGACAGCCCTCGCTTTCCGCCAGCGTCTTGGAACGACTTGGAACCACTTGGAACTCCGTCGGTTCCAAGTGCTAGTTCCAAGTGCGGATCGTTTCTGTGGAACGTGAGTTTGGTCCCGAATGGTATCTCCTCGTAGGTAAAGCGCACGCCGGCATCCGCGCAGAGGTCGCGTATGAGCGGCAGGCCGAGGCCGGAGGACTCGATGTCGCCCGAGCGGAAGAGGGTGTCGGCTATGAGCCTATTGCGCGTGTCGGATGACGTGCTCTCGCCATCGAGGTGCGCCTCGGGGCTCTGGCCGTCGATGAACCAGCCGGGGCTGATGATGTCGACCGCGTCGTGGTAGATGTCGATCTGCACGTACCCTGGGCGATGCCATATGCGGTGCGCGTAGGCGTTGAGCAGCGACTCTCTTATCGCCTTGCGCGGAATCTCGGGGACCTCGTCGCGCGTGCGCTCCCCCGTCAGAACGAAACGGCGGCGGATGTTGGCTACGATGTAGCGTTCCGCAGCATCCACCAGGCTGAATATGGTTCCGCGCTCGTGCTGCATGTCGAGCACTTCCGTTCGCCTGTGGTCGACGAATACGCCCATCTTCACCTGGACGTCGAGCGACGGGCAGAAGAGCGCGTCGGCAGCGTTGGTGAGGCAGCCGTCGGCCGTCAGCAGCCCGAGGCTGGCAAGCGTCTTCTCTGCCGACTCGTACTTGAACGCGATACGGCCCCGTTCCTGGCCGCGCCTGACGAACTCCCTCAGCTCGTCTTCGTCCACGTCCGAGATGGGGCGCTCGGACGCCTCGCGGTCCCAGGGATGCTTGCGGTAGTGCTCGTCCTGAACGAGCTTGCGCAGGGCCGACTGGTTCATCGGCAGGTCCTCGTCAGCACTGCGGATGCGGTAACGGCCGTCGCAGGCGTAGGGGCGTTCGCTTCCCGAGAACATGACGCGGATGTAGGCCTTGCCTTCCTCCGTCATCAAGCGCTCGATGGTCGGGTATACCCTCGGCTCGATGCGGTTGGTAAACGCCTGGGAGATGTCGCGCAGGGTTTTCTCGGAGACATCCTGCCCAATGACCTCACCGCTGGAGGGATGCACACCAAAGTAGAGCGTACCATGATCATGCTTGTTGAGAATGGAGGCGACCGACTCCATGCCCTCACGAAGTTCGCCGGTGCTTTTCTTGTGCTCGGTGTACTCGTCCTCCATGCCAAGGTTCATAGGCGCCATCTCTCCTTTGCAGTCATTCGGTTATTATAGCGCGGAGCACCCGCGTTGCCGCCACGAGGGCGACGCCGCCCATGCCCTGCGCGACCTGCGCGACGCGCGCCCACGCTATACTTCTGAAATGCGGTAGCTCCGGAAGGCGCGAAGGGAGTTGAGTTCTGTGACTGCCACTAGCGGCTACATATCCACCCCAGGGGAGATCCTTCTCGAGGAGTTCCTGGTCCCGATGGGAATCTCGCAGTACCGCCTCGCCAAGGCCATCCACAAGCCCCAGTCGGCGGTCTCCGACATCGTGCACGGCCGCCGCGCCATCAGCACCGAGATGGCCTGGCTGCTCGCGCGGGCCCTCGGGACCACGCCGGACTTCTGGGTAAACCTCGAGAAGACCTACCAACTCAAGACGTTCGACGAGTCGTCCCTGCCACCGGTGCGCGCGCTGGCCTGACGCACGTGCCTAAGGGAACGCACGCCAGGCTCATGTGACGCTCAGGCCATATGTTTTGGAGACTGCTTGCTGCAGCGAGACCTACGCCTAAGCTCATGCCACTCAATCAGGTACGCAGGAAAGACGAAGCAGACCTGGACCATGCTGAAAGACCCAAGAGTCTCGTATGTCAACTGCGCGAGGGCGGCCCATTCAGCATGGCCACCAAGCCACGCCATTGACCGTGAGAAGATTATGACGGGCATGCACGCTATCTGCACGCTCAGTACCACGAGCATTAGGAATTGAAAGAACGTCAGAGCGTGAAAGTAGCGCCTGACAAAGTCTCCTAAGGCGTCGACAAACGGGTCAAGCAGACGCCCGACGATCTCCCTCGAAACCTCACAACGAATGTCACTCATGTTAGTAGCCCCTTTCGGTTGGCAGCTGGATGATTAACCATCATCAGGCAATCGGAAAGGCAGGCTCCTCTCAAGCGAGGGTCTCTTTTACACCGTGTCGTGGATGCGATGATGCATGCATGGAGTTTATGCAGCAACCAACTGTAATGAAAGCATCAAGGCTATAGAAGGTAGTGGGCTTCATTTAAATTCAGAAATCCTGAATTTAATCGTCACCTCGTCCTTTGAGGGGCGCAGGCGGGCGGTCACGCCACGAAGATCAGCAGCGTGCGCTCCCGCTGCCCACCCTCGTCGCTCGCGCACGTCACGAGCGTGACGACGCGCGTGGCCATGGCGCAGCGCGCGGCGCAGTCGGGCGCGCGGGCGCTCGCCCTGTCCGAGAGCGTCGCGAGCCAGGAGCGCAGCCCCGCGTCGCCATGGAAGGCGAAGCGCTGAATGCCGGCGTCGTCCTGGTCGACCACCATGGCCATGCACGGCGCGAGGACGGTCTCGCCGCGCGCCGGGGTGTGCCAGCGCATGGCTCCGATGCCGTCGAAGGCCTCCTGCTCGTGCGCGTCGTAGATCTCCGTGAACGCCAGGTGCGAGCCGGTGATGTGGTGCCCGTAGACGAGCGCGTGGGCGGAGTCCGCCGTCGTGCGGTCGTCCACGTAGGCGCAGCCGACGTAGGACCAACCCCCCTCGAGGCCGTGGCTCAGGTACCAGTCTCCGGGATGCTCCTCCGAGGGCGCCATCACCGGCATGTCTATCGAGGTCCCCTCCACGGTGAGCCAGGCGACGACGTCCGCGTTCTGCTCGCGCAGCCAGTCCCAGTCGATGCCG
>JAGAWD010000103.1 GCA_017941585.1 Olsenella sp.
CGCCGCGTGATTGCCACCTGTAAACGAAAGTGGGTGACATTCACGGGCTCAGGGGCTGGATGGACGCCGCCGAGCCCGCCGACAGGGGCCGGGTGCTCAGGATACTGCGCGACGTCACCGAGGAGAGCGGCTACGCCAGCGCCGTGGAGGCCCTCTCGAGGATGGCCGACGCGGGGTCCGGCATGGACGCCGCGACCGCGAGCCTCCTCGCGGCGGGCATAGCCAACGGCAGGGAGGTCGTCACCTACGACGAGCCGGTCGACATGTCCGCATACGACGCGGTGTTCTCCGCGGGCGGGGGTGGCGCCGATGCTTAGCAGGGAGGACAGGGTGAGGCTCTGCGACTCGGTGGCGTCCTCCGCCCGCACGCTCAGGCTGTCGAACTCGACGACCGCGTGGTTCCTCGAGCGCGCGACGCCCGGCCAGCTGCAGGCCGTCGACGAGCTGTTCGCCCACGAGATAGAGACGCGCGAGGCCAACAAGAGGGCCCGCCTCATGCGCCAGGCGAGGTTCCCCGCCGTCAAGTCGGTAGACTCGTTCGACCACTCGGACCTCACGTTCCAGGAGGGCTACGGCTGGGACGACCTGCTCTCGCTCGCATGGCTCGACAGGTGCCAGGACTTCGTGTTCCACGGCCCCACGGGCCGCGGCAAGACCCACCTCATGGTGGCGATCGGAATGCTCGCGGTCAACGCGGGCAGGAGCGTGCGCTTCGTCTCGGCGGCGCAGCTCGTGCTCGAGCTCAAGAGGGCCCAGGAGCTTGGCAGGCTGGGAGACAGGTGCGCCGAGTACGCCAGGTTCGACATGATAGCGCTCGACGAGTTCGGATACATACCGCTCGACGCGGAGGGAGGGAGGCTGCTGTTCCAGGTGATGTCCGCGTGCTACGAGAGGCAGAGCATGGTGATCACCACCAACATAGAGTTCGCGAAGTGGGGCACCGTCCTCGCGGACGAGAAGCTGGCGTCCGCCCTGGTCGACAGGGTCGCGCACCACGGGAGGCTGGTCGAGTTCGGAGGTGAGAGCAGAAGGGTCAGCGACTCCCTCATGCTAGGCAACAGCAAGGAACGTTAGGCACGTCGGTTCGCGTCCTCTTGGCAATTACCGAAACACTTTCGTGGGAACACCCGAAAGATCTAGGTGGTAAAAAGCGAAAGACTGACTTGACAAAACACACACGTCGAAGGGCGATACCTCGAGCAGGGCTGCTGCGCTCGCCATATGCACCTTGCATAGCGTCCCATCGGCACCGCGCTGCCGGTCGAAACGACGGCACGCAAAATAACCACCACAGACCTTGGAGGGAATGAGCTGCACCTCGGGCATCTCGATGCCACAGGCCTTCGCCGCAAGAGCGAGCCGATACTCGCATGCACCTGCATCGGGACCATCCATGCTGGCAGGGAACTTGACGATCCAAGGCTCCCCGTCCAAGTCCACCATCACCTTGGGGCGCGCACCCCCAGAAGAAGAGCCACGCACGTAGATTGCGTCGAGAGCATCCGTTTCCCTTTCGGCTACGATGTCCTGGCATTGTCGCGAGAGCAGGTCCCAGTCGCTCACAAGGTCGGAGGCAGCTTCGAAGACCTGGGCCGGCGCATATTCGATTGCACCGAGGCCCGACGTCCCCACTAGCGACAGGCGAGCTAGGCTCGAGAGGGAGCCCGGACGCACTCCTAGCTCTGCTAGCCGGCGGTCCTGCAAGAGGCGACCCCAATCATCGGGGAGGCTGTCGCGGAACACGCCAAAGAGGCCATCGGGCATGTCGGGCGAGGTCTCGAACAGACCCGCACGCAGAGGGAGGGAAAACGGGCTGATCGAAAAGCCCGAGCCGAGCCACTCGGGCGCATACTCAAACGCTGCGGCCCCGCCCCTCATGCGCGCAAGCGTTCCCACCCGCGCTCCCTCGAGCGAGACGTCGACGTAGCGCACGGTGGCCAGGCATTCAGCTATCGCGCTCGGCATCGGCAATCACCTCCGCAATGGACCCATAGCGCCTGCGAGCAAAGAGGGCATCGAAGTCCTCGCGGCAGTCGAGCGCTATGGAGAGCTTGACCAGCGATGCCAGCGAGATTTCGTGCGTGCGCTCAAAGCGCTTGAGCGAACCGAGCGACACCCCCGAACGCTGCGCAAGTTCCAGCTGCGAGTAACGCATCTCCTTACGCCGCGCGCGCACGCGCTCGGCAAGCTCTGACTGGATGGTATCAGGGGTCTTCTTGGTGAGCTGTATCATAGTTCGTATAGTAGCCAATCCTGCGAAAATTTTTCCTATATAGATAGTATATTAGCTATCATGCGGACATCAAGTGCTCAACTGCAGATGTGCCAGGCTATGATCTTACCGTCGCCCCACAACATGCGTGCCAGTCATGGCCATCATCGCTCAGTCGCTCGAAAGACCAGCTCTACGCAGCTGGAATAGTGGAAGCCCCTCATTGCAG
>JAGAWD010000104.1 GCA_017941585.1 Olsenella sp.
CTTTTGCACTCCGGCACCCTTGCCAGTCGTCCACTCGAGGCACTTTTGCGCTCCGGCACCCTTGCCAGTCGTCCACTCGAGGCACTTTTGCGCTCCGGCACCCTTGCCAGTCGTCCACTCGAGGCACTTTTGCGCTCCGGCACCCTTGCCAATCGTCCACTCGAGGCGCAGAGCGCTATTCCTCCGTCGTGCCCTTGGTTGCCTCCATGGACTCCTTGACCTCGAGGTCCGCGTCTTCCTTGGTGAAGCCCTTCTCGAGCATGGGCACGAGCATGCGATAGGCGTTCTCGGTCGCGTTCGCACGCGGCGAGCGTTTTGCGTAGCGCTTGACCGCAGCCGTCGACTTGTTGATGGCGACAAGCGTTCCTGCGCCCGCGACGCATCCGCCCGGGCAGGCCATGCCTTCGAGAAGGTATCCGGGATACTTGCCCTTCACGGCCTCCTTCATCATCTTACGGCACTCGTCGAGCCCCTCTGCGTTCACGACGTTGACCTCGCGATCGGGATAGCGACGCTTGATTGCGTTCGCGACGGCGTTCGCAACACCTCCGGCAATGGCGAAGTTGCGGCCGTCCGCACTCGCGACGTCGAAGTCGCTCTTGTTGTCGTCCTCGAGACTGAGGTAGTCGATCTCCTTGGCATCCATCATGCCAGCCATCTCCTCGAAGGTGAGGACGAAGTCGACCTCGCTGCGCACGCTCTTGCGCATGGCCTCGAGCTTCTTGGCGGCACACGGACCGACGAAGACGATCTTTGCGTTGGGGTGCTGTGTGCGGATCATGCGCGCCGTGAGCGTCATGGGCGTGAGTGCCATCGATATGCACTCGGCCTGCTCGGGGAACTCGCGCTTGGCCATGACCGACCACGCCGGGCAGCACGACGTGCCCATGAACGGCAGCTTGTCGGGAACCTCGTCGAGGAAGTCGTTCGCCTCCTGGATGGTGCAGAGGTCGGCGCCGAGCGCGACCTCCTCCACGCCGGAGAAGCCCAGGAGCTTGAACGCCTCGCGGAGCTTTCCCACGTTGCCCTTGCCGCCAAACTGGCCGACGAACGCCGGCGCAACGGCGGCAATGACCTCCTGACCCGAGAGGATCGCCCAGATGACCTGCCCGATCTGGCTCTTGTCGGCGATGGCGCCAAACGGGCAGTTGATGAGGCACTGCCCGCAGCTCACGCACTTCTCGTAGTCGATGTCCGCACGACCGTGCTCGTCCGAGCCGATGGCATTCATGCCGCAGGCGGCCGCGCAGGGGCGCTCGTGATGATGGATGGCATGGTAGGGGCAGGTCTTGGCGCACATGCCGCACTTGACGCAGACATCCTGGTCGATGAAGGCCTTCTTGTTCCTGAAGCTGATGGCCTGCTTGGGACAGATCTCGCGGCAGGGGTGAGCGAGGCAGCCCTGGCAGGCGTCGCTCACCTCGTAGACGTTGTCCTTGCAGGCATTGCACGCAAACTTGATGACGTTGATCAGCGGCGGCTGGTAGTACACCTGATCGGTGGTCTCGGCCTCGCTGAAGCCCTCGCTCACGCGCGAGGGCTTGTCCATGCTCGAGAGGGGCAGGCCCATGGCAAGGCGGATGCGCTCGCTGATGATGGCGCGCTCAAGAAAGACGCTCTCGCGGTAAGTGGCGACGTCGCCGGGCAGAATCTTGAACGGCAGCTCGTCGAACTCGCGGTCGATGTCCTCATCGGTCTTGCCCGACGCGGGGTCCATCGAGTAGCAGATCTTCGCCACCTCGCGAAAGACGCTCCTCCTGATGTCCGTCAGATTGGTGTAGACGCCACGCATGGTATCCGGCATAGCACGCCCCTCTCCGCGGCGTGCACCTCACGCCGTCAGTCAGCATCC
>JAGAWD010000105.1 GCA_017941585.1 Olsenella sp.
AATGCCGAGTCAACGTTTCAGTCATCTGTTCACTCCCTCTTCACGAAAGGGGTCGAGGCGCGCCGCGCCCGACCTTCTGCCAAATTGAGAAAAAACAATTATCCGATATCTTACGTCTTGACAACAAGTAATCATTTCAGATGTCGGCGAACTCACCGCTGGCGCCGCGGATGGACGCAGGCGCTACACGCGAACGCGGACGCCAGGCGTGGGTGGTTCGACATCGCGCCGCCCGTCTCCCCGGCACGTGTGCGACAATCATTGCGCAAAACGATTAGGGAGATGCGCATGAAGAAGATACTCATGATAGCCACGGGCGGAACGATTGCCTCGATGCCCGGCGACGTGGGGCTCGCACCCGGCCTCACGGGTGAGGAGCTCGCGGCGTACGTGCCCGAGGCGGCAAAGCTCGCAGAGCTTGACGTCGTCCAGCCCATGAACATCGACAGCACCAACATGCGCCCTTCCAACTGGCTCGACATCGCGCGCACCATCATGGGCTCCTACGACGCATACGACGGCTTCGTCGTGCTGCACGGCACCGACACCATGGCCTACACTGCGGCGGCGCTCAGCTACCTCATCCAGGGCAGCCCCAAGCCCATCGTGCTCACCGGGTCACAGCAGCCCATGACCAACCCCTTCACCGACGCTAGGCTGAACCTCTACCAATCCGTGCTCTACGCAGCCGACGACCTCTCGCGCGACGTGTCCATCGTCTTCGGCGGCCAGGTCATCGTGGGCACGCGCGCCCACAAGCAGCGCACCATGAGCTTTAACGCATTCAACAGCGTGAACTTTCCGCTGCCGGCCATCATCCGCGCAGGGCGCATCGTGCGCGACGGGGCGATGGGGATGGCGATTACCTCCCCGGGCGAGACGGGTGCGGCGGGGGTGCCGGACGCCGGCGCCCGGCGCGACACCTCCCGGCGCCCGCTCGTCTACGACTCCCTCAACGAGCGCGTCATCGTGCTTCGGCTCACACCGGGGCTCAGCCCGAACATATTCGCGCTGCTCAAGGACGACTTCGACGCAATCGTGCTCGAGACCTTCGGCATCGGCGGCATTCCCGAGTACGAGAACGCATCCTTTGAGCGGGCGATCTTCGACTGGGTCGAGACGGGCCACACGCTCGCCCTCACCACGCAAGTGTCGGAGGAGGGGCTCGACCTCGGCGTGTACGAGGTCGGCCGCGCCTACGCGGAGCACCCCGACATTCTCAAGGGCGACGACATGACCACCGAGGCGCTCGTCGCTAAGACCATGTGGGCGCTCGGCCAGACAAGGGACCCCGAGACCGTGCGCGAGCTCTTCTACCGCCCCGTCAACCACGACCGCCAGCCGCGCTAGCCACGCGGCCGGCCGCTGCCGGGGCCAGCGCCGAGAGCCCAGACGCCATTGGCGCCACGAAACGCGTACGCATATAACGTTTTCGGTAGTCACCATGCCTATCTTGTGCAAAGATGACAGAGTGCGGGGGCAGGCAGAGGCGAGGTACCTCGCACCCGGCCACCGCCCCGTCCGGCACCACGGCTCCGCCGCAGGTACCGCGAAACGTTTCGCATCCGACTAGAGGGAGTTCCCATGCCTGAGGCCATCCGCAAGGTTAACGTCATCGGTCACCTGCATCCCGACACGGACAGCATCTGCTCCGCCATCGCGTACGCATACCTCAAGAACCAGATCAGCGACATCGAGTATGAGCCAAGGCGTGCCGGAGCCATCAACCGCGAGACGGCCTTCGCGCTCAAGAAGTTCGGCTTCGAGGAGCCCGAGCTCATCACAAGCGTCGCACCCCAGATCAAGGACATCGAGATCGTGCCCCTCGAGGGCGTCGGCCCCGAGACGAGCCTCTTCTCCGCATGGAACCTCATGCGCGACAAGAAGACGAGCACGCTGTGCATCACCGACGGCGACGATGGCCTCCTTGGCCTCATCGCGGTAAAAGACGTCGCCAACGCCAACATGGACATCTTCGACACGGAGGTCCTCTCGGAGTCGAAGACCCTCTACGCCAACGTCATCGAGACGCTCCAGGGGCAGATGGTTGCAGGCGACCCCGATGGCGCCATCACGACCGGCAGGATCCGCGTCGGCACCACGCCCGAGATGATGGAGGGCAACATCGAGAAGGGCGACATCGTCCTTGTCACCAACCGCTACGAGACCCAGCGCTTCGCCGTCGAGTCAGGTGCGAGCTGCCTCATCATCTGCAACGATGCGGGCGTCTCGAGCATCGTGGTCGAGGCCGCCAAGAACAACGACTGCGCCGTCATCACCACCCCCTACGACACCTACGCTGCCGCGCGCCTCATCTGCATGTCCATTCCCGTGCGCGCCAAGATGCTCCACGAGGAGAACATCCTGCGCTTCTCCGTCAACACCTCGATCGACGACGCGCAGAAGGTCATGGCAAGCTCGCAGCACCGCTTCTTCCCCGTCATGGACGAGAGCGGACGCTACATCGGCGTCGTCAGCTCGCCCAACATGATCAACGTCAACAAGAAGCACGTCATTCTCGTCGACCACAATGAGCGCAGCCAGGCAGTAAGCGGCCTCGAGCGCGCCGAGATCATGGAGATCATCGACCACCACCGCATCGGCTCCATCGAGACTGCCGCGCCTGCCCTCTTCCGCAACATGCCCGTGGGTTGCACCTCCACCATCATCTACGACATCTTCCAGGAGAACGGCGTCGAGATTCCTGCCAACATCGCCGGCATCATGCTTTCGGCCATCCTCTCCGACACGTTGGCATTCCGCTCCCCCACCTGCACGCCAAAGGACAAGTTCGCCGGCGAGCAGCTCGCCAAGATCGCAGGCGTCGACATCGACGAGTATGCCGACGCCATGTTCGATGCCGGCGCCGACCTCACGGGTCGCACTGCCGAGGACGTCTTCAACTCCGACTTCAAGGTCTTCTCCCGCGGCCACGCCCGCTTCGGCGTGGGCCAGGGCAGCTTCATGACCGAGAACAGCCGCAAGGCCGCCGAGGCGCTCGTGGGTCCCTACCTCAAGGACGCGGCTGCCGCCAACGAGATCCCGATGGTGTTCTACATGTTCACCGACGTGAAGAGCCAGACCACCGAGATGCTCTACTGGGGCACGGACACCGAGCAGATCGTCGCGCGCACCTTCGACGTCACGCCCAAGGACGGCATCGCCGTGCTGCCCGGCATCGTCAGCCGCAAGAAGCAGGTCATCCCCCCGCTGATGGCCACCCTGCAGGACATGGAGACCGAGGACTAACGTCCGATCGCCCCACCCGTCTGCATCCGAAACCGCAGCCAGCCGCCCCGAGACACCTCGGGGCGGCCTCTTTCGTCGCGCGAGACCGCATCATAAAGTACCAAACCTGATGCCAACGCTGCCGTCCACCTACCAAATCAGAAACCGTCTCGGTCGCTGGTGCCCATACGTCTAGAATCAAAAAAGCATAGGGGGTGGCATGCTAAAGCTCGTCTTCATAACATCCGACTGGAACCACGAGGTGGTACAGAGCTTCTCCCGTGGCATCAAGCGCTTTCTCGAGAAGAACGAATGCGTGAAGGTGTGCATGGTGAGCAGCGTTGGCGGCTACAGCGTGCGCGAGATCGAGAACATCGGTCAGTTCGACGGAATCGTCTTGCAGGGCAACCAGGAGTGGGCCAGCGGTTCGCGGCAGGCCTTTGCCCGCGCGGCCGTCAAACGCGAGGTGCCCGTCGTGTCGATCAACTACCCGCTCGAGGGGTGCACCTACGTTGGCACAGACAACGAGGGCGCAATGCGAAAGGCGTGCCTCCACGTCATAGAGGACCATGGCGCCACCAGGCTCGCCTTCGTGAGGGGCCTCTCGACCAGCAAGGAGGCCCGTGCGCGCGAGAGGGCCTTCTGGAGCGTATGCCGGGAGCGAGGCATGGACCTCGACGCAATACGCGCGGTTGGAGGCGATTCGTGGACAGAGGAGGAGGGCGCCAGAGCGGCGGCGGAGCTTCTCAGTGAGTCGGATCCCCTTCCCGAGGCGATACTGTGCGCGAACGACACCCTCGCAATCGGCGTAATCAGCACGCTCCAGAATGCAGGCCTGCGCGTTCCCGAAGACGTAATCGTCACGGGATTCGACAACCTCAGCATCGCCCAGACCTTCGAGCCCCGCATCACCTCCATCGATCGTGGCTACGAACGCATAGCCGAGATTGCGCTCGAGACGCTTCTCGGCCGCATCAGGGGCACGATCGATCCGAAGGAAAGAGTCGTCTCACCCAGCAAACTCGTGAACTCCACCTCGTGCGGCTGCCATGGCCCGCAGATCTCGGAGCTCAGCCTCAAGGGCGACTATCACGCCCTGCAGAAGTCCGTGAAGGACTGCTTCCACACACAGGTTGAACTCGAGTCGAGCCTGCTGGGGGCAAAGACGTTCCCTAAGATAATGGACGTCTTCGAGCGCTTCTCCGCCATGCTGTCCTCGGACAGGTTCTACATTGTCCTGCACGGTTCCTATCTGCTCGACCTAGGCCTCACCTCAGAGCCGAACAAGTCCGTGGTCGTCGCGGCTAGAGACGCGCGAGCGGAGCTAGCCCCTCCTAACGAGGCGCACGTGTACGCAACCTTTACCAGGGACCGGGTCGTCCCGGGCGACGTTCTTGCCGACAGGCGCTTCGCCGTCGTCTACCCCCTGCACAGCGGAATGAATGACATGGGCTATGTCGTCCTCGAGGATGTCGGGACGATTATGGAGATGTACTTTGCGCAGGGTGCGCTGGTACTCATCGAGAACAATCTCGAAAACGTCCGTCAGCAGCACCTCCTGCGCAATCTCTACGAGCGGCTGGACGATCTCTACGTTCGCGATCAACTCACCGGCCTCTACAACCGCTTTGGGCTCGAACGCATCGGGACGCGCATGTTTGAGCGCCTCACCTTCCACCATCACGACGTCGCAATCGCCTTCATAGACATCGATGACATGAAGGCCATCAACGACGCGTACGGCCACGAGGCGGGCGACAAGGCAATCGTCGAGGTTGCTGACGCCGTAAAGACGATCTGCGATAAGCTCGACCTCTTTGGCATGCGCTACGGCGGAGACGAGTTCCTCGTCATCGGCGAGGAGGCGCAGTCGGATGCGATCCTTGAGCTCGAGCATGACGTGGCTCGAGCGAACGCCAACTCGGAAGATGAGTTCACGCTCTCGATCAGCATAGGGCTCACGCGCGTAAAGTGGGACTCAAAGCTTTCCCTCTCCGAATACATACAACGCGCAGATTCGGAAATGTATGCCCTAAAGCGCAGGAAAAAGAGGGTTGAGGAAACCTCATAAGGCATGCAGGCAGCCATCTCTCCCGTGCTCGTTAGTTTATTTTTCCCCAAAGTGGCTAGAATGCTTTGAGAAAAAGTCGTTTGGGAGAATCATGCTCGAAGCAATGAGGGACTGGCTGCGATGGCTCCTTCGCCCCACCGCCGATCCGAGAATACGCGTCGATGTGGCGCGCAGCAACGTTCACCACATCAGGCTCATGGCCGGCTTCGTCATCGCCGTCGAGGCATTGGCGCTCACATACGTGTTGTTCATAGCGAACGCAACCCCCGAGACCCGTCTTACGAGCACCGTGAGCGTGCTGCTTATCATAGCGATCTGTGTTGGCGCGATTATGATAGCCAATCACCTGCTAGAGAAAAGCGAAGAGGTGAGTCCGCTTGCGGCAGGGGTGTTCCTGATGGCGCTGTTTGCCGCTGCCTCGGCCTGGGGCATGGCCGTGTCGTTTCGCCACTACGTGCAGGGTGGCCAGATAATCACCTTCTACATCGTTCAGCTCTGCTTTGTCTGCTTCATGCTCTTCCGCCCGACGCTGGCGCTGCTCATGTTTGGCGGGTCCTACGGAATCTTCTATCTTCTGCTCTACCTCTTCGACGGGGCCCCCACCCTGCACAATGCCAACTACGCCCTCTTCGCCCTCATTGCCATAGTGGGATCCGCCATCCGGTACCAGTCGGAGACCGACGAGTTCAGGCAAAAGCATAAGATCAGCGAGCTCAACAAGGTCCTCTACCGCACCTCCACGCACGACGAGCTCACGGATCTCCTCAATCGCCAGGCGCTGCGCGACCAGTTCGACTCCTTCCTGAACACGGGTCTCCATGTGGTGATATTGGACATCGACCACTTCAAGGAGTACAACGACGTCTTCGGACACCCCGTGGGCGACAAGGTCATCGCGGCCGTCGCGCAGGCGACGAAGGACGCATTCGCGAGCGGAAGGACGTTCCGATACGGCGGCGACGAGTTTCTCGTCATCATTCCCAACGCCGACGAGGCAGACGTGCAAGGCATGATCTCAAATTGGCACAGCTCCATCGCGGACATCCATGTTGACGGCATCGAAAGACAGATCACCTGCAGCTATGGCATGGCACGTGGTACGCCGGCCACGGCGGCAGACCTGCGCGGGATGATCGTAGAGGCGGACGCCCGACTCTACGACGCCAAGGCTACGCAGCACACCCAGGCCAGTCAGGCGTAGCCCAAGTTCGGGACGGTCGTTCGGCTGCATCCCAAAGTGATATGCTGTGTAGGCTTCAAATGACAGTCACCCGAGCGTTGTGGGCGGACAGCCTTCTTAAGGAGCCCTATGCATATCCCCGAAAACTACCTCAGTCCCTCGACCTGCGGTGTCTTGGGTGTTGCGATGCTGCCCGTCTGGGCCACGTCCATCCGCAAGGTGCGCGAGAGCATCCCCAAGGAGAAGGTGCCCCTTCTGGGCGTGGCGGCCGCGTTCTGCTTCCTTTCGATGATGTTCAACATCCCCATCCCTGGAGGCACCACGGGCCATGCCGTATGCGGGACGCTCGTCGCAATCCTCTTCGGCCCGTGGGCTGCATGCATCGCCGTGAGTATCGCCCTGGCCATCCAGGCCATCCTCTTCGGTGACGGTGGCGTGCTCGCACTTGGCGCCAACTGCTTCAACATGGCATTCGTGCTTCCGATGGTGGGACACTCCATCTACTCCCTCATCAAGGGGCGCGTTGCGGGGGAAAGGGGAGAGCTTCTCGGAGCGGCCGTCGGCTCCTATGTGGCAATCAACTGCGCGGCGCTTTGTGCCGCCATCGAGTTCGGCATTCAGCCGCTCCTGTTCACGAGCGCAGCAGGGGAGGCGCTCTATTGCCCCTATCCCCTCTCGGTGTCCATTCCCGCAATGCTCGTCGGGCACCTCACGGTCTGGGGCGCGGCTGAGGTCGTGTTCACCTGTGGCATCCTTGCGTTCCTGCATGCGGCCGCACCGGATTTTGGCCTCTCCTCCACCGCCGGCGAAGATGGCGCCAGGACGCAACGGACTCACGGCGCCGTAATAGCACTTCTCGTCGCGCTCGTCGTGGCGACGCCGCTCGGCCTTCTCGCGACGGGAGACGCCTGGGGCGAGTGGGGCGTCGAGGACCTTTCGGAGCTCGTGGGCTATACCCCAGCCGGAATGGACGGCGCATGGGAGTGGTCCTCTCTCATGCCCGACTACGCCGTCGGCGCCCTGCCCGAATGGATTGGCTACATCCTCTCGGCAGTGATCGGCGTCGCGCTCCTGATCATCATCTTCCGACTTGCCTCGTCCGCCATGAGGGACAAGGTCGATTTCGGCAGTGCGCAGGCATAGCGACATCTCGCCCAAGGAGAACCGTCCGTGCAACGACTCGCCCGATGCGACGTCTTCGCGCGGCACGCCCGGCGTGGCGGCGCCGGGCAGCAGACCTTCCGACACGAAACTTCCCGCCTGGCTGACTAGACAGGAGCGATACGACCCGCCTCACGACGCAGACGGCTTCATCGCGAGGAGCGTTCTCTCTCTTGCAGGCGTCCTCGCACGGCTGCGCATGGACGACGGGAAGTCCGGCCCGCTCTCGCCATCGCCGGCCGCCAAGCTCGCGATCGGATTCGCGTGCATCCTGCTAACCTCGCTCTCGAGCAACTTCCTCTTCGTGCTCGTCATGCTCGCACTCGTTCTCGTTCGCGCCATCTTCCTACCCGCTTCCGCCCTCAGACGACTCGCGGGCGTTACGGCGACCTCCGCCGCCCTCTCCCTCCTCGTAATGCTGCCTGCCATCCTGCTGAACCAGGCCCACGCCCCACTCCTCGTGGGAACGAAGGTCCTGGTGACGACCGCAATCGCTCTCGAGGTTGCGCTCACCACCCCCGCGCACGAGCTCATGGGGGCCCTCGGCTTCTATCGCGTTCCCGACGTCGTAATCCTCACCCTTGGTCTCACACTCAAGAACATCGTCGTGCTGGGAACCGTTGCCCTCGAGATGCTCGAGGCGCTTCGGCTCAGGAGCGTGGGCAAAAATTCCGACAAGCGCTCTTCCATCGGCGGGATTGGGGGTATGCTCTTCCTCAAGTCGAGGAGCGCCGCCGAGACAACCGCGCAGGCCATGCAGTGTCGAGGTTTCGAGGGTGACTATCACACGCAGGCACGCCACGCGCTGCACCAAATCGATGCACTCTGGGCATCTGGACTCGTACTCCTCGTCCTCCTCTTCGTCTACCTGCAGTCTCTGGTATAACGGACGAGAGTAACGGGCCAAGAGAGGGCCAAAGCAGGCCCGTCAGAACAAGCCGCCCGGGCATACCCCGCCGGGGCGAACCCCGCCGGGGCGGACCAGTCAGGGCGAACAAGTCAGGGCGAACCCGCAAGGACAAGCCCCTCAAAGAAGGATTCCATGGCACACGACGCAAAACACCCCCAGTCTTTCCATCACCCGCACGACGACTGCGGCCTCCCCGTACGTGAGCACGTACTCATGAGCTTCTCGGACTTCTGCTTCGCCTACGAGGACCGCCCAACCCTGCGCCACATAACGCTCGACATCTACGCCGGCGACTCCGTCGTGCTCATGGGAGACAACGGATCTGGAAAGTCGAGCTTGCTCAAGGCAATGAGCGGCCTCGTATTCGCCCAACAGGGATCCTATCGCTTCGACGGCGAGGAGGTCTGCGAGAGGAGCATGCGCGACTCCGGTTTCTCCAAGAGGCTGCACCAGCGCGTCGGATTCATCTTCCAGGACTCCGACTCCCAGCTCTTCTGCGCAAGCGTTGCCGACGAGATAGCCTTCGGCCCGCGTCAGATGGGCCTCTCGGAGATGGACGTGGAGAAACGCGTTGATGACACTTGTCGGATGCTCGGCATTGATGACCTGCGCAACCGCGCTCCCTACGCACTTTCCGGCGGCGAGAAGAAGAAGGTGGCAATTGCCTGCATACTCTCGATGAACCCCGACGTCTACTGCTTTGACGAGCCGCTGAATGGACTCGACGCCAAGACCCGCGCCTGGCTGCTCGACTTCCTGCGCGAACTCAAGCGTGCGGGAAAGACCCTCGTGATCGCCACGCACGACCAGTCTCTTGCCGACGCTCTCGCAGACTACTTCGTCTACATGGACGATTTCCACGAGTACGGCGACAGGCCGCACGTCCATATCAACCAGTAGAGAAAGGGCGGGTGCCGAGGGGCAAGGCGAGCCGCGAAGCCCGGAAGGCAGGGATCCCCGCCACGGCTCTTGCCATCTCGCAAATCCGACGGTATGGCAGAATCGCGCCCCTCCATCTCGCAAATCCGACGGTA
>JAGAWD010000106.1 GCA_017941585.1 Olsenella sp.
AGAGCTGTCTTGCGCACGACAGACATTTGCCCAGCCTCATGGCGACTTCGCTTTGCGCCTGACCCCTTGATCAATCTAGTGGTTCAGTTTAATTCCACGTTGCTTCGAAGTGTCTCGTTTCCTGCGGCATCGATTGTTGTATGGTCGGGTAAGTTTATCATTTCTGATTGCATTTTGCCGCTGCGGCATAAAACATGTACCAAAGATGGAGAGCCGGCTATGTGGCTCGCGTCTAAGAGGACAAGAGCGAGCCATGCGGCGTAGCGACATACTGGCCATCTGCCCAGCGGCACCTGCGGTGCTACTGACGGCCCTCCCGCAACCGTTGACGCAAGCGATGGGCATTCAATCACTCGGAAGCTTTCTGGGCAATCGCCTTCTTGATGTTGTTCGCGTGCCAGAGCATGGCCCCAGACGACACGGCGGTGGTGACGAGCAGCCACTCGAGATTGCCGTTGACGGTCGACGCGATGACGGCCGCAAGTGAGGCCAAGGTGCCTATGCAGGTGAAGGTCCACACGACGCCGATCTTCGTGGGGTCGCCCGACGCACGAATGCCAAGGATCCCGCAAAGCAGCGACCAGATGCCGATAACGATGCCGACGACTCCAAATATGCCGAAGGCGGCGCTTGTCGCAGGCGCATTCTCCGCCGCAAGGCCCGCCGACGACAGAGTGGCTGCGTCTGCAGCATCAATCGCGCGAGCTGCCATCAAGAGAACGACACCTACCGCGATCGCAGCGGCGGCACAGACGATCTCGACTATCGAAAGCATGCGCAGTGCCCGCTGGCTACCACTGACGTCCATTGGGGCTCCTCTCTCTCCCACGCTTTATCAATCATGCATGAGAAGTGTAATCAAAGTACGACAACAGCGCGCGACACAAAATACGCCACGAGCGAAAGTTTGCTTCGCGCTCTCCGCGCATGCGACGAGACTATCATGGGTCGTCGACTTCACGGATGTCCAAGGCAACTCCGACAAGACGAGGGGAGGGCAACCGAAGTCGCCCTCCCCTCTTTTTTACCACACGTGTTGATGCTCTCGGCACCAGGCACCTCACGCGATGCCAGGGGCCTTACTCGGCGGCAGTCTCCTCGGCGGGAGCCTCAGCTGCAGCGTCGGCGACGGCCTCGACGGTCTCGGCGGCAGCCTCGGCCTCGGCGGCCTCCTGCTCTGCCTTCTTGGCGGCCTCGGCGGCAGCCTTCTTCTCGTACTCAGCGGCACGCTTGGCCTTCTCGGCGGCCTTGGCCTCCTTGGCGGCCTTCTTGGCTGCGGCCTCCTCGGCAGCCTTGGCGGCACGAGCAGCCTTGGCCTCCTCGGCCTTCTTGAGCTGGGCGGCGGCGGCGCCACCGAACTTGTCGGAGAAGCGCTGGACGCGTCCGCCGGTGTCGACGAGCTTCTGGGTGCCCGTGTAGAACGGGTGGCACTTGTCGCACAGGTCGACGGTCATCTCGCTCTTGGTGGAGCGGGTGGTCCAGGTGTTGCCGCAGGTGCAACGGACAGTGCACTCAACGTACTCTGGATGGATGCCTTGCTTCATTTCAGGACTCCTTCGGTTGGCCTGGTTTCCGACCAGGCAAAGATGGTACTGCCCTGGTTCCGACCAGGACACAAGCTTTTTGAGTCTAGCAGACGTGCACCGATGAGGCTTCGAACAAAATCTGTTGTGGAGAAGAAGTGCAGGAACAGGGATGCGGTGCGCCTTGCCCACTCCGGCCATCTAACACGCCTCGCCACCCATCATGTTGCGCAGATATGCTCCCGAACCGCCTGAGACACCCTCTCGAGGGTTTGTGGGGTTCCCAGGCCTAGCGCAACACGCTCGAGCAGCGCCTCCCGTGCACGAAACTCGCCTTCGTGCGACGCGGTGAGGCTGCCATTGCACGAAGGCGAGTTTCGAGCATCCCAAACGTGCTGCGGTTGCGCGTCAATCGCTGCGGTACCGGGCCAGGGGATCCGGACCGCAAGGCCCAACGTATATACTAGTTGCGAAGACGCTGGTTGCGTGGGGGGCACATCGCGCAAGGGGCACGCCCCACAGCGTCCAAGGCAATCGTCCGACAGGAGAAAATCGTGCTTCTCACCGTAGATGTTGGCAACACCCAGACAACGCTCGGACTCTTCGACGAAGAGGGCTCGCTCGTTCGTCAGTGGCGCATGGCGACCGACTCGACCGATACGGCTGACGAGCTGCACGAACGCCTCTTCGGATACTTCCAGATGTTTGGCCTCGCGCTTGACAGCGTGACGGACGTGGCCATCGCGAGCGTGGCGCCCATCCTCACCCAGGAGTGGCAGTACATGATGACCCACCTCCTCAAGGCGGAGGACATCCTCACCGTGGACGCAACGCGCGACTGCGGCATCGCGATCGACATGCCCGACCCGCGCCAGGTCGGGGCAGACCGCATTGCCAACGCGCTCGCCGCCCGGGCGACTTATGGGGCGCCGGTGATCGTGGTCGACTTCGGCACAGCAACCAACATCGACGTGGTAGACCGCGCGGGCAACTTTCGCGGCGGCACCATCATGCCGGGCATGCTGCTCTCCGCGCAGTCTCTCTTCTCGCGCGCGGCGAAGCTCTCGAGCGTGCCACTCGAGGCACCCGAGCACGCGCTGGGAAACTCAACCGAAACGGCAGTGCAGTCGGGCATCGTGATCGGGGCGGCCGCGCAGGCAGAGGGGCTGGTAAGCCGTATCATGGCAGAGCTGGGCGAGACCGACAAGGGCTTGGGCAAAGACCAGCTGACCGTTGTCGGCACGGGCGGGTTCTCGCGCGTCGTGGCCACGGCAACCGACCTCTTCGACGTGATTGATCCCGACCTCACCGTGCGCGGCATATATCAGATCTGGAAGCATCGCGCGGACAAGCGCGCGAATCGCGGGTAACCGTCAGGCATTACGTGAGCGGATGCGCGGGCGAGCGTGCGGTCAGGCGTGTTCGCGGGCGGACACGGACCGACGGCGCCTTCTCGCTTCCTATCTCCTCGCGGCCCTGATGCTGGCCTGCTCGGGCGAGATGTCGAGCACTTTGCCCGAGGCGGTGCGCACCGACGCGCGACCCCAGACATCCATCCCGCAGAGCACGCCGCGGGCGGCCAGCCGGCCGTTGGGATAGACGACCTCCACGGGTTGGTTGGCGATCTCGAGCAGTCCGAAGTAGTCGTCGAGCAGAGGTGCGAGGGGGCCAGCGACGACGCGCGCACGGCGCAGCCCCGACGCCCACTCGTCGCACGCGCGGCGCACGGCGTCGGAGAGCGCGGGTGCGAGGCCCTCCCAATCCAGCGACGCAACAGACACATCTTGCGCGCGATTGAGCAAGATCTCGCCCTCCTCAGGAAGCCAAGTCAGCTCGACGTCAGCAAACATGCCCTCCTCGTAACCGGCATGAGCGGAGATTCTGACCAGGGACTCGCCATCAAGCGAGATGTTCGCCGGCCAGGCGATGGACGCACCGTCGACACCAGCATCCCTGAGCGAGCGGCACGCGCCGATGGCGCTCACGGCCGGTATGCACGTGAACATTTGCATGGGGACATCGGGACGAAGTCGCACTGTAACAGAGCGGCCCTCGCCTGCCACCGGTACCTCAACCGGCGACGACAGCCCATCCGGCATCGGCTCCTCGTCCGACGCAGGCATCTCGCGTCCGTCGATCTTCGCACTCATGCGCCGGCCCCGCTTACTGCCAGTCGAGCTCACCGAGCTCGGCCACCACATGACCGACGCGGTCGTGCGGCGCGTAGACGGGGACACCGGCGTGGATGAGGAAGCGTGCCGGGTCGTGCATGAGGTCCTCCATCGGAACGAGGACGTAGTCACGCTCGCCAAGGTGGGGGTGCGGCAGCGTGAGCTTGGCCCCGGCATGCTGCTCGTCCTCGATCCAACAGAGGTCGCAGTCGATCGTGCGGGGCCCGTGTCCGGCGAGGCGCGGGTCACGGATGCGCTGGAGCTTGTTCTCGACGTCCATCAGCGCGTCCACCAGCACGATGGGATGGAGCTCGGTGCGGATCTCCGCGACGGCGTTAGCCACCGGCGTGGCGATGCCGTAGGCCGGCTCAGTCTCGTAGGCACGACTCACCTGCACGACGCAGGTGAGCGGGATCTCGTTGATGAGGCGCACGGCGCGCGAGAGGTTGCGCACGCGGTCGCCCACGTTAGAGCCGAGCGAGATGAACCCCTGGCGCGGATCGTTCTTCGCGACCGCCCAGTAGGAATTGAGCGCCTGCACGGTACCCGCGACGTCGTGCACGCGCAGGATGCGGGCACCCGCCTCGACGGCGGAGAGCGCGACGCCCACGCTCGCAGAGTCACGGCCATTGGGCTCGACCACTCCGGAGACCGCACCTACGAAACGCTTGCGCGAGACCGCGCAGGCAACGGGATATCCCATCGACGTGAGCTTCTTGGTAGCACGCTGGATCACGACGTCTCGGTTGGCGTCCTTGTCGAACCCGGCGCCCGGATCCACGCAGATGCTCTCGTGGGGAACGCCCGCACGCATGAGGACACGCGCCTGGTCGCCGAGGAAGCCCATGATCTCGCGCATGATGGGCGCCTCCTCAGGCAGCGTGAAGCGCCGCGTACTGGCAGGAACCGCACGGGCGGGGCGTGCCGAGTCGAGCGTCACCGAGCGCCTGCTGCTCGCCCCGTTGAGCTTGCCCCAGTGCATTACGAGGCAGCCGCAGCCACACTCGGTGGCAACCTGGGCCATGGCGGGATCCGTAAATCCGTTCACATCGTTCAGGATCGAGGCGCCCAGTCGAGCGCAGACCTTTGCGACCTCGGCATGCCGGGTGTCGATGGAAACGATGGCGCTCGGCGCCTTGGCGAGAATCCCTCGCACAACCGGCACGACGCGCTCCGCCTCCAGATCGGGGGTCACGGCCTTGTGGCCGGGACGCGTGGACTCGCCGCCAACGTCGATAATGTCCGCCCCCTCGTCGAGCATCTCGAGGGCACGGTCAACGGCCCGCTCGGGGTCGAGGTTCTCTCCCCCGTCGGAGAAGGAGTCGGGCGTAACGTTGAGAATCCCCATAACACGCGGGCGGGCAAGCGACAGGTCATGCCTACCGCAACGCCAGACGGAATAATCTTCTCGAAGCATGAGTCGAGTCCTCCAAGGTTTGCGGGGCACCAGCCCGTCCGCTCGCACAGACAAGCCCACTCGCGCGGCCGTCCACCGAGCGGCCGCGCACTCGCGCTGACACGCCGGACGAACGCGCGGGCGGGCGCGCAGGCGACCAGGCGCCCCCGATTGTTCTACTCGATTGTAGCGACTTGTCTGCCCGCCGACAAAACGCGCCGTGCTCCTCTATGAGATTTGCAGGAAGGCGGGCTCATGGCATCGGCGGGGTGTCGGCGGGGTATCGGCAGGGTGGGCGCTCGGCAACGGGCGACGTGGACAGGCGCAAAAAGCACCTCACGGCAAGACAGGATCCGAGAGACTGTACACTCGGTGGGGTTTCGCACCGAGTGCGCACTCCCGACCGTACACTCGGTGGCATATCGCGTCGAGTGCGCACTTTCGACCGTACACTCGGTGGGGTTTCGCGCCGAGTGCGCACTCCCGACCGTACACTCGGTGGGGTTTCGCACCGAGTGTACGGTCGGGAGCACGGCCATCCGACAAAACCCACGCGGCGAGCCACCCGCACGGCGAGACCATGCGGCGTGTCCGGCCCCGCCCGCCAGGCGCTACCAGTCGAAGGCCAGCGCGATGTCGCAGGCGCACACAAGGTCGGCCGCGGAGTCCTGGGGCGTCGGCTGCAGATTGACGATCACGAGACGATCGCCCTGGAAGTAGTTGACAAGCCCCGCCGCCGGATAGACCACCAACGACGTGCCGCCGATGATGAGCGTGTCGCAGTTGCCAATCGCGCGAATGGCGCCCTCGATGTTCTTCTCGTCGAGGGCCTCCTCGTAGAGCACGACGTCGGGCTTGACCATGCCCCCGCACTTCTCGCAACGGGGGATGCCGTCGGCCTCGAGCATCCACTCCTCCGTGTAGCCGGCCCCGCACTTGACGCAGTAGTTGCGGTGCGTGGAGCCGTGGAGCTCGATCACGTGGCGCGAGCCGGCCTTCTGGTGCAGGCCGTCGATGTTCTGGGTGATGACCGTCGAGAGCCTGCCCTTTCGCTCGAGCTCGGCGAGCTTGATGTGCGCCTGGTTGGGCCTCGCGTCGGGCGCGCACATCATTTTGCGATAGAAGTCGTAGAACGCACGCGGGTCCTGCCGCCAAAGGTGATGGCTCAGAAGCTCCTCGGGCGTGTACTTGCTCGAGAAGCGCTGGTTGTAAAGGCCGTTCTCGCTTCGGAAGTCGGGGATGCCGCTTGCCGTGGAGACCCCGGCCCCACCGAAGAACACGACTTCTTTCGACGCGTCGACGACGTCCTTGAGCTTGGCCGCCGCCTCCGTCGCACTCTGTATCACCTGTGCCATGGATCCACCTCTCGCTCCCGCGTGGCCCACGCCGCTCGTCCAGAAGACAATTTGCCACACGCCTAACGTTAGCACTTTAGTGAAGGCGGGCGAGAAGGTCTAGCACTACCGCGATTGGGTAGGTATCTATGAGCTGCGCAGCAGTGCCGGCCGCGACAGGCCGGGCGCGACGACGCGCGACGAAAGGAGCCGCCATGGCCGAAGACGTACTCGCAAGCAATGTGCGCGACTGTGCCCTCGTGTTCGAGGGTGGCGGATATCGCGGCGCATACACGGCAGGCATCGCGAACGCCCTGCTCGAGCACGAGGTCTACTTCGACTTCGTGTGCGGGCTGTCGGCCGGCGCCAGCCACACCGTAGACTACGTGAGCCGCGACCACACCCGCGTGAAGGAAGCGTTCATGGCGCACGGCGGGAGCCAGGAGATCGGCGGCATGGGATCCTTTCTCCGCGGAAAGGGCTACTTCAACGCCGATTACCTGTACGAAGGCTGCGTGAGGGACGGCGCCCTCCCCTTCGACTTCAAGACCTTCAGCGCCAACCCCGCGCGCATCGCCATTCAGGCGTTTGAGCGCGACACGGGTCGCACCGTCGTGTTCACCAAGAAGGAGATGCCCGACGTCTGGTCGCTGCTGCGCCGCGTGCGCGCCAGCTCGACCTTGCCCGTCATGATGCCGCCGTCGCCCATAGACGACCGCATCCTGCTCGACGGCGGGCTCGGCGAGGGTGCGGGCATCCCCGTGCACCTCGCAGAGAAGGCCGGCTACGAGAAGTTCTTCTTCGTGGCCACCCGCCCCAGCGGCTACCGCAAGAAGCCGCCCACCGAACGCGAGCGCAGCGTGATCCTGCGCATGGGAAAGAACCGCCCCTACCTCAGAAACGCGCTGCTCACGCGCGCAAAGCGCTACAATGCCGAGCTCGACAGGCTCTCCGAGCTCGAGCGCGAGGGGCGCCTGCTGTGGGTCCGCCCCGACTTCATGCCCGTGAGGAGCACCACGATCGACCCGCTCGAGCTCGACCAGGCGTATAAAATGGGACATGCGCAGGCAGAGCGCGAGATGGACCGTTGGATGGACTTCCTGTTTGGGGGAACGCATGGTTGAGTCGCACACGGGCGAGTCGATGGAAGAGGCGCGCGAGGAGAACGGGCCCACAAGCGAGAAGCGCGAGAAGGACGAAAAGCGCG
>JAGAWD010000107.1 GCA_017941585.1 Olsenella sp.
CACCCGCCCGGCTTGCGCGCAAGCAGCGCCAGCTGGCTCACGGGATGCACCGACTCGGTGGGCCTCTTGCCGTAGCCCCTCTCGTGGGTGGCGACGAGCGTGCCCCTCGGGTCGAACACGCTCACCTCGAATGCGCCGGCGCCGACGATCAGCTCCTGGCCGGCCAGCGACGGGTCGCTCGAGTAGCGGTGCCTCCCGTCGAGGACGACGTTGCCGTACTTGTCCGCCTTGCACCTGTGGTAGGTGACGGCATCGAACCTCGTCGGCGGCAGCGGCATGAGCGCGAAGCAGTCCTCCTCGAACAGCGCGAGCTCGCTCTCGCCCTTGCGGTAGTGCCCCTTCCTCGAGTACTCGAGCCCCGCGTCCAGGATGCGCCGGTTGTAGTTGGCGACGCTGTCGAACATGGGGATCGGCACGAAGAGGGAGCGCCTGAGGGCCCCGACCTTGTTCTCCACGTTGCCCTTCTCGTTGCCGGAGTCGGGGTTGCAGAAGCTGTAGTCGAAGCCGTAGTGCGCGGCGAAGGCGGAGAACAGCTCCGACGTCCTTATCTCGCCGCATATCTTGCGGCCGACGCCGGTGGCGTTGTCGAACACGAGCCTGGTCGGCACGCCGCCGACGTACTCGAATATCGCGATGAGCCCGCTGCAGACGCACTCGGCGTTCTCGCCCGGGAATATCTGAGGCAGCCCGACGTTGGAGTACGGGAAGCTCCCGACCAGGTGGTGCATCCTCCTGCGCACGCCCACGATCCGGAAGTCCGCCTGGCCGAAGTCGACCTGCATCTCCCCGGGCGGCCAGTCGAGGTCGAGGTACTCGTTGCGCGGGGCGCGGTGCTCGTCCCTCCAGCGCTGGACGTACCTGTTCACCGTGTTGTACGAGCCCTCGTAGCCCTCCTCGTCGCGCAGGCGCTCGAACACCCGCCTCGACGTGTGGCGCTGCTTGTGCCAGTTCGCGCGGTCCCCCGCCAGCCACTCGTCGATCCTGGGCTTGTACGGGTCCAGTATCGACGGGAGCTCCCTCCTCACCGGCATCCTGGGGCTGAAGTCCTCCTGCCTGAGGTACTTGCGGACGGTGGGCTCCGATACGCCCACGCGCCTGGAGATCTCGGCGACGGTGTGGCCCTGCCGCCTCATCTCTCGTATATCCTTGACCTTGGACATGCTGATCATTTCCTTTCTGACCTCCCTTAGTCGAAGACGGAGCAACGACTAGTTTGGTCTCTTGGGGTGGTCGGCGTGTCCTTCTTGGCAAAGCCCGAAAACTTTACGTGGTAACGGCCGCAACTTCACTTTGGCAAAACACGCAATTAGGAGTTTGCAATACACAATGCGGTCCGATTCGCCCCGCCGCTCAATGCCGCAATTGACTCATGCAGATATCTTTTTGACCCCTCATCCCGTACCGCTGACTCCAAATCTGCAAAGTCACGCATCATGGCCTCCTTTGACACTCGAGAAAAACGAGGACCGCCACTGCAGAGCTGCAGGTCACAGCACCACTTTCGGTCTGCTTTGACGTGCTATTCAATTCTAGCAGTTGTTATCGTCGGGCTAATTTGACCACATGGGA
>JAGAWD010000108.1 GCA_017941585.1 Olsenella sp.
CTCCTCCAGCGCGCCGTCCTCGTCGCCCTCGCACTCGCACCTGTTGTACAGCGAGATCAGGTACGGGATGTCCAGCCCCATGGGGCAATGGCTCACGCAGTAGTGGCACGCGGTGCAGGGTATGCCGGCGGTCATGGCATCGCCTATGGCGAGCAGTGCGTCCCACTCCTCGGTCGAAAGGGGCTTGTCGTCTTCCCAGGTGGCAATGTTCTGCTCCAGCTGCCTCATGTTGGACATGCCCGAGAGGACCATCGTAATCTCTGGGATGGTCTGCAGGAAGCGGAACGCCCAGGCGGGAACGGATTCGTCGGGGCGCAGCTCGCCCAGGCACTTGGCGTGCTCGTCGGGAAGCGTCGCCAGACGGCCGCCGCGCAGGGGCTCCATCACCCATAGGGGAATGCCGCGGTCCCTGAGGAGGGCGACCTTCTCGCTGGCGTTCTGGAAATGCCAGTCCATGTAGTTGATCTGCAGCTGGCAGAACTCCATGTGCTCGCCGTATGCCTCGAGGAAGGCCTCCAGCACCGGGATGTCCCCGTGGCAGCTAAAGCCGAGGTGTCGAATCCTGCCGGCCCTCTTCTGCTCGAGCAGGTACGATACGGTGCCAAAGCGGTCGTCATCGAGGTAGTCGTCTATGTTGGACTCCTCCACGTCGTGGCACAGGTAGAAGTCGAAGTGATCCACGCCGCACTTCTCGAGCTGCTCCTCGAAGATCTGCTCGGCCTTGCCGAAGTTGTGGTTGTCGTAGCCGGGAAACTTGGTGGCGAGGTAGAAGCTCTCGCGCGGGTGCCTTGCCAGCGCGCGGCCGAGCACCTCCTCGGAGTGGCCGCCATGATAGCCCCATGCCGTGTCGAAGTAGTTGATGCCACGCTCCATTGCGTAGTCGACCATGGCCACCGTGGCAGGCTCGTCAATGACGGAGTCGTCACGTCCGATTGTGGGGAGCCGCATCGCGCCTAGCCCCAGCCCCGAGAGCCTCAAGTCGGCAAAGCTCCTGTAGATCATATGCCCCCCGTCTCATGAGTTCGTCCCTTGGCGGTATCCGATTGTAATACGTCGAAAGATCTCCTCACAAGTTGCGACGAATGGACCGCACGTGGGCGGTACCGCAGACGGGTGTGTAGGGGGGGATGTGCGTAGGAGGGAATGGCTCAAGGGGCTGGGAGTCGTCGTTGCGGCGATCGATGGAGAGGGGAGTGGCGTTGGCGGTCCTCCGCTCATTTCCCCGTGCATCGTTTCATACGAAAACAGGCCATCGGGTAAATCCGATGGCCTGCGAACGTTTGGTAGCCCGTACCAGATTCGAACTGGTGATCTCCGCCTTGAGAGGGCGGCGTCCTAAACCGCTAGACGAACGGGCCATTCAATTGTCAGGCACACGTGGCTGGGACGGAGAGAATCGAACTCCCACTGACGGAACCAGAATCCGTTGTCCTACCGTTAGACGACGTCCCAATCGGTGTTGTCCTGTGCGCCTCAACGCGAGAAGATAATATACGCGAGTGTGCCTGAGTGCGCAAGCCCCATTTCGAAAAAAGTTTGGAAACGAACCAAGGCCGGCGTGCGTCTTTGGCCGAACGAAAGTCCCTTATGCAATTTATCTGCTAAAACACGAGCGCTTGATTCGTGCGTATTGTCCCGTCTAGTCGAATTCGCCCTTCACAATTTCTGGATTATTTGAAGTGACGTGTTGTCGGCTTCCTTCGATCTACTCGTAGAGCCCCTCCTGGATCCTGCCGACGTCTGCGAACTTGCGTCCGCACCGCAGCCGAGGGCATAGGTGACGGCCTCGCGGGTGACGTTGGCAAGCAGTGCCTGGCAGTGCGAGAGGCCCTCGAGCGCGGCGATGTAGTCCAAGGACACAATTTATGTATTGGTGCGTAGGGGGCGAGGGGGTCGCCCCTGCGTTCGTGCGTGTTTTCGATGCTCTTGCGGGTGGGGGAGGGGCGCTTCCCGCCCGCTGCCACGGCGGTGGGTTATGATGAGGGAGTTATGTCGTGTTGGCGCAAGACGATCGTCGCGGGAGCTTCATGGCACAGGCGGAAGACAAGAGGGTTGCCAAGGCCAAGGTGCCTCTCAAGGTGTCGGCCCCGCACGTGGCGGTGGACGCCAACGGGACCGAGCCGGACGACAACCAGGAGACGAACGCCAAGGCGCGCAAGGGTGCCCTGTTCCTTGCCGCGGTCGTGGGGCTGTACGTCGTCTATCTCGTCGTGACCGGCCAGATGGGGGAGTTTCTCGTCGCGCTGTCCTCCGTAGACATGGGCTGGATCGCGTGGGCATCATTTGCCTATATTATGTATTTCGTCTTTGGTGTCGTCGCCTATGCGATCGCCGTGTACCTCGATCACGACTCGCCGGTCGGCATCCGCGACCTCATGAGCGTCGAGGCGTCTGGCGTGTTCTTCGGAAACCTGACGCCCATGATGGCGGGCGCGGTCCCCTCGCAGATCTTCAGGCTCACCCGCACGGGGCTTGACGTCGGAGAGGCGAGCGCCACCCAGTTCACGCGCTTCATCATGTTCCAGCTTGGCGTCGTGCTCTTCGCCGCGATCATGCTCGCGGCAAAGCTCCAGTACTTCTTCGACACGTACGGCGACATCATCTTCCTCAACCTCGTCGTGTTCGGGGTGCACTTCCTCGAGCTTGCCCTGCTCTTCGTCGTCTGCCTATGCCCCAGGTTCGTCATGCGTGTGGGCAACGGCGCGATCCGCCTTGCGACCAGGCACGGGTGGCTCAAGGATCCGTCTCACTGGGACGAGGTGGTGAACGTACAGGTGATGGAGTTCTCGGGCGCGTTCAAGCGCGCCGCCCAGGACCTGCCCTCGATGGGCCTCACGCTCCTCGTCACCATGGCGCAGCTCGCGTGCCTCTACATGATTCCCTGGTTCGTCCTCAAGGCGTTCTCGATCGACGCGGACTTTCTCGAGTGCCTGGCCGCGGGGTCGATGGTCCAGATGGTGGCGTCTGCCGTGCCGCTTCCTGGCGGCACGGGCGGTGCCGAGGGCGGCTTTTTGATGTTCTACGGCCACATGTTCGGCAGTGCGGCAAGCGCCGGCTTCCTCGTCTGGCGCATCGTCACCTTCTTTGGGCCGACGCTCCTCTCCGCCCCTCTGCTGGGGCTGAGGTCAAAGGGCGGGCCGAGCATCTATCGCCGCGTGCAGGCCCTGATTCACGGCCTGCCTGTTCGCCGCGGGGATGCCCGGCCCTCCGAGAGGCGCGTTGCCACGATCAAGGGTGGCGCCATCTCCGCGCGCCTGAAGAGCAAGGGGACGACGGGCGCGGGTGACGCGCAGACGAAGCGCAAGTCGGGCCCCACGGTAACCTCCAGCGGCATCCGCGTGCCCATGAAGAAGAAGTAGGGCCCCAGAGTCGTCTGCCCAGGGTGGTCGCCTATACGGCGCGCTCTTGCATCCGGGATGTGGTGCTCATATGGGGTTTCGGGGGCGCTCAGCGTGAGCAGACCCTGCAGGCGCCGCAGGCCGACGGCGCGGCGGCAAGCCCACCGAGCGCCGTCTCGCGAAGCGACGCGGGAAGAGACTGCCCGACCGACTTCATGGCTCCCACCACCTCGTCAAAGGGCAGCGGGTCGATCACGCCGGAGAGCGCGAGCTGCGCCGCGCCAATCGCGTCTGCCACGCCTATCGCGTTCCTGTTCTGACAGGGGTACTCGACGAGGCCCCGCACGGGGTCGCACACCAGTCCGAGCAGGTTCGCGATGGCGGTCGATGCCGCAGAGAGGCAAGTCTTCGGGTCTCCGCCGAGAAGCTCGACGATAGCCGAGGCTGCCATGGCCGCGGCGGTTCCCACCTCCGCCTGGCAGCCGCCCTCCGCGCCGGAGACGGAGGCGTTTCTCGCGACGATCGCACCGATTGCGCACGCATTCCAGAGTGCCGACTCGACCGCATCGTCGCTTGCGCCGACAGCCTCCGCTACTGCAAGGACAGACCCCGGAATCACTCCCGCCGATCCCGCAGTGGGCGCCGCGACGATGACGCCCATGGAGGCCGACCGCTCGAGCACTGCCATGGCGTAGGAGGTCGCCTTGGAGAGGGTCTCTCCGAGTAGTGCGGGTGCAAGCCTGGCGGTACCATCGGCCACGGCGCGCGCCTGCCCGCCGAGAAGCCCTCCCAGCGAACGCTCGGGCCTCTCCAGGGGCTGGGCCACCTCCTCGCGCATGACCTCGAGCACGCGCTCCATCCGGGCGTCAACGCCGCTCGTCGGGTCGATCTCCTCCTCGCGCGTTCGCATGGCCTCGCCGATGGTCAGGCCGTGTGTCTCGCATACCTCGAGCAGCTGCGCGCCCGTGTCGAAGCCGTGGCCGAGGTGCGCGTCGGGTGCCGTTCGCGAGGACCCGGGTATGTTCACCGCGTTCGCGAGCAGTATGCTGGGCCCATGGCGCAGGTACTGCAGCAGGCTCTCGTCAACCCCGTCGTCTACCTCGAAGATGGTGTAGGCGCGACCGCCCCTGCTCTCGCGAAAGGTGCGCATGGTGGCGATGTTGACCGCCGCGGCCGAGAGCCCGCTCGTGAGCGCGGCGAGGACGCCGGGGCGGTCCTGGTGCTCGATGAAGAGGGTGGGGTAGTCGCCCGTCATCTCCACCGCGATGCCGTCGATCGAGCAGATGCGCACCCTGCCCCCGCCGAGCGACTCGCCGGTGACGGACATGGACTCGCCCCTTGGCCCGAACATGGCGACCGTGACCGTGTTGGGGTGACGGCCCGCGCCCTCCTCGTCCGGCGCCTCGACGAAGGAGAAGGAGAGGCCCTGCTCCTTCGCGATGGAGAACGAGTCGCGAACGCGCGTGTCGTCCGGCGCCATGCCGAGGATGCCCGCGACGAGGGCGCGGTCGCTCCCGTGGCCGCGGTAGGTGTGCGCGAAGGAGTTGTACAGCGTGAACGTTACGCGCGAGATCGGCTTGGGGCCAAGCGAGCGCGCGACGAGCGCGATCCTGAGTGCGCCGGCCGTGTGCGAGGAAGACGGACCAACCATGATGGGCCCGAGTATCTCGAATGCTGATGTTGTCATCATCGTGCGTCTGCCTGCCTTACTGGGCGAGGGGAAGTGCCCTCTCGATGCGGGCGAGGGTGTGCTCGCGACCGAGAAGCGCCAGCGTCTCTCCGATGCCGGGGGACACGGCGCATCCCACGGCCGCGACGCGAATCGGCTGGAAGACCTTGCCCTTGCCCATCCCTAGCCTTTCGGGGAGGGGGTCGAGCGTCGCCTCTATGGTATCGGGTGACCACTCGTCCTCGCCGATGCCGAGAAGCGCCTCGCGCGCCGCCTCGAGCGCCTGACGCGCGCCCTGCTTGCCCAGCCACTTCTTTACGGACTTCTCGTCAAAGGACAGCTCGTCGTCTGCGGTATAGAGGAAGCGCGACTGCTTCGTCACCTCGGGGGAGAGGGTCGTGCGCGGCTTGAGCGCGCGGGCGAGAAGCGCGTACCAGTCTGCGTTGCGGGAGGGGGAGCCCTCGGTCTCCAATCCGGCTGCGACAAGTTGGGGCAGAAGTACGTCTCGGGCGAATTCCTCGTCGCCCATGGCATGGAGGTACTCGCCGTTAACGAAGTCGAGCTTCTTGGGATCCATGATTGCGGGGTTCTTGGACACGTGCTCGAGCGAGAACTCGCTTGCGAGACGCTCGCGCGAGATGACGGTGCTCTCGCCGTCCGGTGCCCAGCCGAGCAGGGCGAGGTAGTTCACGAAGGCATCGGAGAGGTAGCCGGCGTCGCGGTACTCCTCCACGCTCGTGGCGCCGTGGCGCTTGGAGAGCTTCTTGCCGTCCGGCCCGAGGATCATCGAGATGTGCGCAAAGATGGGGGTGGGGGCATCGAGCGCCTCGTACACCATGACCTGGCGCGGCGTGTTGGAGAGGTGATCGTCTCCGCGGATGATGTGGGTGATGCCCATCGCAGCGTCGTCGACCACGGTCGCGAAGTTGTAGGTGGGGGTGCCGTCCGAGCGGAAGATGATGAAGTCGTCGAGTTCCTTGGCGTTGAACGTCACGTCGCCGTGGACGGCGTCGTGGACGACGACGTCCCCTCGGTCGTCGGGGACCTTGATGCGGATGGTGTAGGGCTCGCCGGCGTCCACGCGACGCTGGGCCTCGGCAGGGTCGATGTTCCTGCAGGTGCGCTGGTAACCCTGGAAGGAATCGTGGCGCTCGGCGGCCGCCTTGCGCGCAGCCTCGAGCTCTTCTGGCGTGCAGAAGCAGTAGTAGGCCTTGCCCTCGGCCACGAGCCTCATGGCGGCCTCGCGGTAGATGTCCATGCGCTCCGTCTGCCAGTAGGGGCCAAAGTCGCCGCCTACCTCGGGACCCTCGTCCCAGTCGAGGCCGAGCCAGCGCATGGCGCGAAGGATCACCTGGGTGTTCTCCTCGGTGGATCGCGTCGGGTCCGTGTCGTCTATCCTCAGGATGAAGGTTCCGCCGTTTGCACGGGCGAAGGCCCAGTTGTAGATTGCCGTGCGGGCACCTCCCACGTGAAGCTTGCCGGTGGGGGAGGGTGCGAATCGCACGCGCACGGGTCGGTTGTCGTTCGAGCTCAAGGTTGTGCCTCTCGGTCGTCTCCAATATTCAGCACGCTCAAGTATAGACGCTGGAGCGGGGAAGGGGGCGCGCTTCAAAATTCTTCAACCACCTGCCAAAGAATCTGTCAAAACGGCTCTTCGAAACTTATGGTGGCATCCGGCGCAAAACCGCTGCGAGAGACTCCTCCGGAGCGCAAAAGCGGCTCGAGTGGACGACTGGCAAGGGTGCCGGAGCGCAAAAGCGGCTCGAGTGGACGACTGGCAAGGGTGCCGGAGCGCAAAAGTGCCTCGAGAGGGACGATTGGGAGCGCAAAAG
>JAGAWD010000014.1 GCA_017941585.1 Olsenella sp.
GATCTGGGAGAGCTCGCGGTCGAGCCTGCCGTCGTCCCTCGCGCGCCTCAGCCGCAGCACGAGGGAGGAGGCGGTGAAGAACCTCGCCTCCCACCCCCTGGCGCAGCATGCCGCGGCCAGCGCACAGGCCATGTGCGTCTTGCCCGTGCCGACGTCCCCCATGAGCACGAGGTCCTCGCGCGCCTCTACGAACGAGAGCGACTCCAGGTCGCCGCGGCCGAGTCCCTCCGGCCACGAGACGCACGACCAGTCGTAGCCCTCGAGGGTCTTCGCCTGCGGCAGCGCGCACCGTCTCAGGAGCTGCGCCCTCTTCGACGCGTCACGGCTCTCGCCCTCCGCCAGGAGGTAGCCGAGCAGGTAGTCCCGCTGCCTTGGGGTCCCGGACTCGGCCCACCGCCTGAGCACGGCCTTTGTGAGCGAGCACCTCCTGCCGGCCTCCACGATCTCATCGGCGCTGGCCAAGGCGGCCGCCCCCCTCCGCGAGGGCGTCGTAGACGCCGAGGTCGACGGCCGCCCCCGTGCGTCCCAGCGCGCGCATCGACCTGCAGGCGAGGTCGAGCGCCGCCTCGTCGGGGAGCCTGCCCGCCGAGAGGACCTCCGAGGCGGCGTGGGACGCGGCCTCGAACCCGTAGCGCCCGGATGCCGAGCGGAGCGCGCGCAGCACCAGCCTGCGCTCGTCGGCGCCGCACCTGTCCAGCCCCTCGCGAAGCGGCTGGCCGACGCATGCCCTGAGCTGCGACTGCTCCCAGGAGCGCGGCCTCGCCGTGACCGCCGGTATGAGCGTCGCCGGGTCGAACACCGTCTCCCTCGCGCCCCACGACCTCGGCAGAGTCGCGGCGTGGCGGCCGCGCTCGTCCCTGATCTCGACCGTGCGGTCGCGGAGCCCCACGAGCATCCAGCGCCCGTGCCAGTACGGGCCGGCGCAGTAGAGCGTGCCGTCCACCTCGACCCTGCCCTCGCGGTCCGCCCTGCGCCTCTCCCACCTCACGGCGTCGAAGCGCGTGGAGGGGAGCGGCAGCATCGCCGCCCCGTCCTCGGCGAGCAGCTCGCCCACCGCCGCCCCCTCGCGGTAGTGGGTGCCGCCCAGCAGCCTGTCGCAGCCGGCGAGCAGGCGCCCGTTGAGCGCGTCGAGGTCCTCGGCCTCGGGGACGGGCACCATCAGGTTGCGCCTCAGGAACCCGACCGCGTTCTCGACGGAGCCCTTCTCGTGGTTAGCCATAATTTGAGAGAACCACGATTAGCTTCAATCTGGCGTTATCTTCAATCTCGCGCATCCCTGCAGCTCGGAGAGCTGCCTGGCGCTTGAGATTGAAGATAACGAAGGAGACGGCTACGCCAATCCGCAGAGCTCGAGCAGGTACTGCTCTTTACCCTTCCAACGCTTCTCGGCAGTGGCGATAGGGGCGGCGATTCTCTGGCTGGCGGCCTCGACCGCATTCGCTATCGCGCTGCCGTCGGCATGCGCGTAGACCATGGTCGTGCTCGGATCCGCATGTCCGAGGAAGTCCTGGATGTACGGAATCGGCGAGCCGGCGCGGTACATAGCCGTGGCGACGCTGTGCCTGAGCATGTGGGCGTGCAAGTTCTCGGGGAAGGAGGGGTCGCGTCCGTGTATGGCTGAAGCGTATTTCTTGAGCAGGTGGTCGACGGTGCCCGGCGACATCTTGGTGTGCATGCCGCCGTGAACGGTGAAGAACAGCCAATCTTCCGGAGCCGGATGGGGGTGGAACTCGGACAGGTACGCATCGAGATGTTCGACCGCCTGGCTTGCGAGCGGAACGATGCGCACCTTGTCGCCCTTCCCGTGCACCCTGAGCGTGATGTGGCCCCCGCGTTCCTGGACGCAACCGCACGTCAAGTCGATCAGCTCCTGCATGCGCGCTCCGGAC
>JAGAWD010000109.1 GCA_017941585.1 Olsenella sp.
AGGCGATGCCGGCTCCTCATAGGCGACGCGCAAATGTTAACGGAGTGTGGCAAAGCCGTGGCCAATCGTGCGCTTCCGTGGGACACCCGCTACACTTGCCCCAACGATAGAGGCGCGGATACGAAGAGCTTGGGGCTAGCCGGCAGGCATCGATCCCCAAGGGAGGCCAAATCCGCCGAACCCCGCCGATGGGCACATATGCGGGGTGGGACCCGGGGAAATACCCCGGGGACTGTCTGGCAAAAGTCAGGTGCGCTATCCCCACGCGACCACGGCCACGGGACCGTCGCAAAGGATGGCCGCGTAGGAGGATACATGGGACGCAAGACCCCCTTCGCAACGGCACGACAGCTGGAGGACATTGCCTCCACGTACCCCACGCCGTTCTACCTTTACGACGAGGCGGGCATCCGCTCCACCGCACAGTCGGTGCTGGACGCGTTCGGCTGGAACCCCGGCTATCGTGAGTTCTACGCCGTAAAAGCGTGTCCCAACCCCAGGATCATCCAGATGCTCCTCGACATGGGCTTCGGCCTCGACGTCTCGTCGGAATGCGAGCTTCAGATGGCTGAAAGGCTCGGTGTCCGAGGCGAGAAGATCATGTTCTCCTCAAACGACACCCCCTCCCAGGAGTTCGCCCACGCCGCACGGCTGGGAGCCACCATTAACCTGGATGACGTCACGCACATCGACACCCTGCTCGACGCGGTGGACGAGGTTCCCCGGACCGTGAGCCTCAGGCTCAATCCCGGTGAGTTCCCCTTCGCGAACGGTATCTTCGGCAAACCGTCGGAGGCAAAGTTCGGTATGACAGAAGAGCAGCTGTTCGATGCCGTGCGTCGCCTCATGGGACTGGGCGTGCGCGACTTCGGCATCCACGCGCTCCTTGCCTCGAACACGGTGACTAACGAGTACTACCCCACCCTCGCACGCACGCTGTTCGACGTTGCTGCCAGACTTCACGAAAAGCTGGGTGCCCACGTGACGTTCGTCAACCTCTCGGGTGGCGTCGGAATCGACTACCGTCCGGAGGAGCGCCCGAACGACATCTTCGCCATTGCGGAGGGTGTCCGTAGGGCATACGAGGACGTCCTCGCACCCGCGGGAATGGGAGACGTCTCCGTATACACGGAGATGGGTCGCTTCATCACGGGACCGCATGGCGCCCTCGTGACACGCGTCATCCACGAGAAGCACATCTACCACGACTATCTGGGCGTCGACGCCTGTGCCTCCGACCTCATGCGCCCGATGCTCTACGACGCCTATCACCACATCACGGTCGTCGGCCACGAGGGAGAACCGGCCGACCACGTGTACGACGTCACGGGTGCGCTCTGCGAGAACTCAGACAGGCTCGCGAACGCAAGGCCCCTTCCCGAGTGCCATCCTGGCGACCTGCTCTTCATTCACGACACGGGCGCACACGGACACTGCATGGGCTACAACTACAACGGCAGGCTCCGCCATGCGGAGCTCCTGCTGCACGAGGATGGCTCGGTGGAAATGATTCGTCGTGCCGAGACCCCGGAAGACTACTTTGCGACCCTCGATGTTCTGGAGGGATGGGGAGCGCCCGCCGCGGAGTCGGCGGGCAAGGCCAAGCCCGCGCGTCCTTAAGGGGCGCCGAGCTGACGCGGTCGCACCCGCGACTGGCTGGCCCAAGATCTTCTCGAACACCTTAAACGGCGGTCACGAAACCGCCGGCATCGCAAAGGAGCTTTCAATGGACATGACCAACCTCCGCGGATCGATCGTCGCACTCGTCACCCCCTTCAACGAGGACCAGAGCGTGGACTTCGATGCGCTCGAACGCCTTGTCGACTTCCACCTCGCCAACGGGAC
>JAGAWD010000110.1 GCA_017941585.1 Olsenella sp.
AGTTCGGACAAGAGCCGCATCATACTCACTGAGATGATGCGGATGGTCAACTCCCTGGGGATGGACACCCTTGCGGAGGGCATCGAGACCGAGGAGCAGCTGCGGTTCTTCGACGAGATAGGCTGCAACAAGCTCCAGGGGTACTACTACGGCAAGCCGGAGCCGCTTGCCGCGCCCGTCGTCTGAGTCGCCGTGCCCAACTGAATTGCCGACCCATCCGAGTCGCGGGGCCGCCTATCCCTCGAGCGCGCGTTCGAGTTCGAGCGCGGCGTTACGCACACAGTCGTCGCACGGGCAGAGGACGATGCCCGTCTCACGCCCCTTGAGTTCTGAGCAGACGATCGCGCCGCAGCGCTCGCGGAAGCCCTCGAGCAGTGCGGCGGCGTTACGGTGCATGGGACGCCCCTCGGATCGCGCCAGGCCAAGCGCCATCTCCGCACCGACGAGCGCGCCGCAGGTGCCTGCCATGTTGCCCATCCCCGACCCGAAGGGAGACGCCAGGGCGTGGAGCGTCTCCACGGGAAGGCCGCACTCGTCGGCATACGCGCAGAGCACCGCCTGGCAGCAGTTGTGCCTCTCGTGCTTGAGCTCTACGGCGCGTTCCACTCGGTCCATTGTTTCTCCCGTCTGCCTGCTCGCCCTCATGTGAGTCGCGCGTGTACCTTGCCTGAGCGCTCGACCTCGAAGAGGACGGGCACGGTGGCCATGATAGACCATCGCTTGTGCTCACGCACTCCCACGCACGCATCCGCGTGCCGCCCACGCGGGTCTATCAGGGTGTGCTGGGGCGCATGCGAAACGGCCAGCTCTATCGAAGTGGTCGCGACGATTTCGAGAGCGTTCTCCCGTGCATGTAACTCGCCTTCGTGCGACGCAACAGCCCCCTTGCTTGCATGAAACTCGCCTTCGTGCGACGCACTTTCGGGATCATGAAAAACTGGGTATCAAAAACCTGCATAGAAAATAGAGCTTTCCCAGATGCCGCACGAAGATTATTCAGAACAAAAATGGAATCACCTTTGCGGGTCGGGTTTTGCGTCGCACGAAGGCGAGTTTCATGCAGGTGGGTTTCCGTTGCGTCGCACGAAGGGCAGTTTCATGCACGTGGAGTGCCGGTATGTCACCAATATCGATCAACAACGCGGGCTCGGTGCAGGTCGCCTCGCGTTCGCGTGCACGGATACCGCGGCGGCGACATGTCTTTAGGTGGACTGCCGAGTACGGTAGTTGCGCTCTCGCGACAAAGCGGAACGCGGCGGCCCGCCAATCAGGGACAGGTCGCCGCGTTCGTAGCGCATGTCACTGTCACCCCCCGGCACCGCGCGTGCCGCGGAATCGATTCGTCTCTACTCAAGCACCTTTACGTCGCTCGCATTGCAGATGAGGGTGCGCCCGGCCGCGTTTCCGTATCCCTCGACCTTGCCCCACACTCCGGTGACCTCGACCTTGGCCTTGTTGGGGGGATAGTCGTCGGCGCCCCAGCCCTCGACGTAGAAGTTCACGCCCTTGAGCACGCCGCCCTCGCCCTTGATGCCCACCGAGTCGCTCACCTTCTCGGTGCCGTTGTCCTTCTTGGTATAGCGGCTCACCTGGCCCACGATGTGCATGACCTTGCCCTCGTCGGCGTCGAGCTGGTCGGGCGTGCGGTTGATGAAGCCGTCCATGAACGCAAAGGCCTCCTCGTCGCTCATGGCCGCGACGTCGAAGTCGACCTTGCTCACGTCGACCGTCGTGGTGGCAGTGGCCGAGCCGTTCGCATCCTTCTGCTCGCCTCCGTTGGATGGGGTGGTGGAAGAGGTGGTCTCGGTCGAGGTGCCAGTCGACCCGTTTTGTGACGAGGGGGTCTGGCTCGTGCTCGGCGAGAGCGAGCAGGCCGCAAGGCCGGCCGTCACGGCAAGCGCACACGCAAGCGCCGTCAGTCTCTTCATGGTGTCCTCCCATCCCCGGCACTTAAATCGGCACTCCGATCAAGTGCGCCTTTGATTGTTCCGGACGCATCCGGATATCAATAACGTTCCCACGGCCGTGCGCGCTATGCGGCGGCGTCTGATTTAGGTTCTATTTAGTCGGGTCCTGAGAGACTCGTGAGGCGCTCGGCTATGGAGGCGCACCATGCGGTTCTCGTGCCTGTGTCGTGCGTGCCCGTTTTGCTCTGCCGGCGGATGCCGGCAGATAGCGGATTGCGACTCGTCGCAGCTGCGTGGCGGCAACGATGAGATCCACGGCAACTCCTCTCGATGGTGGTGAGGCGCTGCCCGCACGGATCTGGAATCGTGCCTCTCGTCCTGGTAGGATCAGATCAGGTTTGATGGAACGACGGGACGAATCGGGACGTGATGGAGCAAGCGGGTATGCACGAAGCGCCTGGTGAGAGGGGGCGCTCCTACAACGTCGAGGCATTCGAGGAGCACTGCGCCACGATTGCGGACGAGACCGAGCGCGGATTTCTGCAGTCGATCCAGACGGGCTTCTTCGACGGCGACGCGTACCCGGCGGCGCCCTTCGTCCCCAGGCTGCTCAGAAACGACGAGAGTCGCCACGACAACGTGCTTTCTGCACTGCAGCGCGAGATGGCCGCGTGCGAGCGCCTGGACCTCTCCGTGGCGTTTCTCGCCAAGAGCGGCATCCAGGTTCTCGTGAAGTCGCTGCGCGACCTCGAGCGGCGAGGGGTGCCCGTACGCCTGCTGACCTCGACCTACCTCGACTTCAACGAGCCTGACGCGCTGGCAAAGCTGCTCGAGTTCAGAAACATCGACCTCAGGGTCTTCGACGGCCCGCTGCACACGAAGGGCTACCTCTTCTCCAAGGGCGAGGTGCGCACGCTCATCGTGGGAAGCTCCAACCTTACGCAGAGCGCGCTGCAGACCAATGCCGAGTGGAACCTCCTCGTCAACACCTACGAGCGGGGGAGCGTGTGGGAAGCGACGCGCGAGGAGTTCGAGCGTGTCTGGTCGTCGCCGCGCACAAGACCGGTGACCGACGCATGGCTCGGCTGGTATCGCTCGGTCCACAGGCGGGTCCCTCTCCGGCGCGCCCCCTCGGAGGGGCTTGTGGCACGGCTTGAGGAGGGCACCTCGGGTCAGGATCCGGTGTCGGGTGCGGGCGAGACATCGTCTGAGATGCCGATCGTGCCCAACAAGATGCAGGAGGAGGCACTCGCCAACCTTTGTAGTTTGCGAGGGAGGGGCGAGACGAAGGCGCTGCTCGTCTCGGCGACAGGTACGGGAAAGACCTATCTTGCGGCCTTTGACGTGAAGGCGTTTGCGGCAAGGCGCGTACTCTTCGTCGTTCACCGGCAGCAGATTGCCAAGAAGGCACTCGAGAGCTTCGAGAGGGTGAACGGCCGCGGGCACACGTACGGCATCTACTCGGGCTCCCGGCACGAGCGGGACGCCGACTACGTCTTCTGCACCGTGCAGCTGCTTGCCCTCCACCTCGACGAGTTCGCTCCGAACGAGTTCGACTACATCGTCGTCGACGAGGCGCACCGGTCGGGTGCCGAGTCGTACCGGCGGGTGCTCTCGCACTTTGCGCCCCGTTTCCTGCTCGGCATGACGGCGACGCCAGACCGCACCGACGGCGTCAACGTCTACGACCTCTATGGCAACAACATCGCGTACCGCATCACGCTGCAGAAGGCGCAGGAGTCTCGGATGCTGGCACCGTTCCACTACTTCGGAATCTCTGATCTCGTGGTGGATGGCGTGAGCATCGGCGACCACGCGGCCTTCTCCCAGCTGACCTCAAGTCGTCGCGTGGACCACATAATCGAGCAGATCGGGCGCTATGCCGTCGACCCCGTTCGGCGCGGTCTCGTGTTCTGCTCGCGCGTCGAGGAGGCGCGGGAGCTGTCGCGTGCCTTCAACGACCGCGGGTTCAGGGCGGTCGCGCTGGACGGGCGGTCGAGCGAGGGGGACCGGCTTGACGCGGTCGAGCGCCTCCAGTACGACCACGACGAGCGCGATGACTGGATCGAGTATATCTTCACGGTCGACATCTTCAACGAGGGAATCGACATTCCCCGCGTCAACCAGATCGTAATGCTGCGCCCGACCGAGTCGGCCATCGTCTTCGTGCAGCAGCTGGGTCGCGGCCTTCGGCGCGTGCCCGACAAGGACTACGTTCTCGTGCTCGACTTCATCGGCAACTACCAGCAGAGCTTCCTCATACCCGTGGCACTCTCGGGCGACAGGAGCTTCAACAAGGACAACCTGCGCCGCTTCATGCGCGAGGGCAGTCGGCTCATCCCGGGCTGTTCGACCATCAGCTTCGACGAGGTGTCGGAGCGCCACGTCTACCGCATGCTCGATCAGGCGCGCCTCGGCGACGTGAAGCGGATACGCGAGGAGTATCAGAGCCTCAAGTACATGCTCGGCAGAATCCCGACCCTCATGGACTTCTGCGAGATGGGCTCGATCGACCCTGAGCTGATGTTTGCCAACAAGAGCCTCGGGTCCTACCACGCGTTTCTCTCCAAGTACGAGAAGGACGGCTACCATGTGAGCTTCTCGCGCACGCAGGATCAGATGCTCAGGTTCGTGTCGCAGAAGCTCGCGTCGGGCAAGAGGCCGAACGAGCTAGTCCTGCTGCGGGAGCTCGTCTCGCGCGCGGCCGTGAGTGAGGGCGACTACCGTGCGGCCGTCGCCGCCGAGTCCGACTCTCTTCCCGTCGCGGCTTGCAGCGTGGCCAACGTCCTGGGGCGGCGCTTCCTTACGGGTGCCCCCGCCAAGACGTTCGATGCGTGCGGGTTCGTCACCTTCGAGGGTGGGGAGTTCGCCGTCTCGCCGGGCTTTGACAAGGCTCTCGCGAACGAGGAGTTCAAGAGGCAGATGCTCGAGGTGATCGACTTCGGTCTCATGCGCTACCACGAGCGCTACGCCGACAACTTCGACCACACGAGTCTCGTGCTCTACCAGAAGTACACCTACGAGGACGTCTGCCGAATGCTCGAGTGGGAGCACAACGTGAGCGGCCAGAACATCGGCGGCTACAAGTACGACGAGAAGACCAACACGTTCCCGGTCTTCATCAACTACGAGAAGGGCGACGACATCTCGGCCACGATCCGCTACCACGACCGCTTCCTCAGCCCTTCTCGCCTCATCGCCATCTCGAAGCAGCCGCGCCACATCGACTCTCCCGAGATCGTGCGCCTGCAGCGCATCGACGAGAACCACATGCGCGTGTTCTTATTCGTCCGAAAGAACAAGGACGACGCCGAGTCAAAGGAGTTCTACTTCCTGGGCGAGATGAGGCCGACGGGCGAGTACAAGGAGTTCGTCATGGCCGGCACGACCAAGTCGGCGGTCGAGATAGGCTATGCGCTTGAGACCCCAGTCCCCGACGAGCTCTACGACTACCTCACCTCCGGCGCGGAGTAGGGGAGAGGCGCCTCTGCGTCGGGTTGACGCGAGTTGCCGAGCGCGTCTACTGCGGGACAGGCGTCCGTCCCCAAGAGGCTAGAACACGCTCTGCTCCTTGAGCGCGCCCACGACGTCGACGTCTGCGGGAAGCCAGTCCACGGAGTCGATGTGCGCGACGTCGAGCCAGCGCGCCGCCTTGTGCTCGAGCAGCGTGACGTGATTCTCCGCGAGCGAGCAGAGGAAACAGTCCATGTCGAGGCGGAAGGTGCCGTAGTCGTAGGTCACGTTGGTCACGAAGCGCTCCACGTTGATGGTCGTGGCCAGCTCCTCGTGGATCTCGCGGACGATGGCGTCCTCGGGCGACTCGCCCTGTTCGATCTTTCCGCCGGGAAACTCCCAGCCACCCGCGAACTCGCCGTAGCCACGTTGCGTGGCGAGGATCTTGTCGTCGCGCCTGATGATTGCCGCGACCACGCGCACCGTCTTCATTCTGCCTCCGGACCATAGGGAATCACGAGGGACAAGTGTACTCTTGTGGCCCTGGGTTCTGACCGTGGCCGCCACGATCGGAGAAGATCTCTATGTATCGGCCGCATCATCTGCGTCGGCCGCATTGCCCGCAACGACCGCATTGCCCGCGACCGCTGCGCACGGGCGTCGTTAAGAAACTCATGAAAGGCTTCGCGTCAATCGCTATGATTGAGGCGTGCGCGAGACCGTGAGAACGATCACTCGATTCATTCTGCGCACGCTCAAGCCTAGTGGGGCTTGATGGCCCCGAGAAGGAGGGAAGAACTGTCATGAAGATAGGCATCATCGGCGCGATGTCGGAGGAGATTAACCTGCTCCTGGACCGCATGGAGAATCGCACGAGCACCCATGCCGCCCGGCTGGACTTCTCCGAGGGAACCATCGGCGGCACGCCCGTGGTGCTCGTCGCATGCAACATGGGCAAGGTCGCCGCCGCCGTGTGCGCGGAGATCCTCCTGGAGCGCTTCGGGGTCACGCACCTCGTGTTCACCGGCGTGGCGGGCTCGCTTGACCCGTCGGTCGACATTGGCGACCTCGTCATCTCCACGGATTGCGTTCAACACGACATGGACGCCACGGGGCTGGGCCACGAGATCGGACAGAACCCCGACTTCGGCATTACCTACTTCCCCGCGGACGAGCGCCTGCGCGCCGCCGCCATCTCGGCCGCGGCAGTCGCCTGCCCCGAGGTGGGCGTGCGTGAGGGACGCGTCGCCACAGGCGATCAGTTTGTGAACGACCCCAAGCTCAAGGACCACATCGTCGAGACCTTCGGGGCGATGTGCTGCGAGATGGAGGGGGCGGCGGTCGGGCAGGTGGCCTGGCTCAACGAGGTTCCCTTCGTGGTGGTGCGTGCCATCTCCGACAAGGCCGACGACGAGGGTGGGGTGGACTTCCGCACCTTCCTCGAGGACTCCGCGAGGCGCTGCGCCGCCCTCGTCGAGCGCATGGTGCTCGACTTGGGGGAGGAGTGAGGCGGCCTCTTGCTCGACCATGCCCCTCGCTGGCCGTCGTCTCACGGATATGATTCCGCCCGGTTTTCGCACAGGGGGCCTCGCATGCTCGGTCAATCCCACATATACGAGCTTAGGCTGTACGACCAGACGCTCCTCTCGTTCGTGTGGCAGCCGGACGCGCGTGACGCGTGCGGCGTCCACACGCTCTCGCTTGACGAGGGCGCCATCGCCCTTCTCCCATCCACGCTCACCATCGATCAGCGCGGAGAAGCCATTGCGTCTTGGCTTGCCTCGCGCGTGCTGCCTGGTAGCCGGGCGTATGCCGACGCTATCGCTGGCTGCCGCGACCTTGCGCTCGACGATCTCAGGGGCATCGTCGACGCGAGCAAGGTGCTTTCCGTAAACGACGCCTACTGGGTAGTCCCCGAGGGGTTTGACGGGAGGTGGCGCGACTTCAACCTCTACGAGAATTCCCTGGATGGCTCCCTCGCGCGCGTCGCGTTCACGGGACAATCGGTCGCATGCGCGCCCGGCCGCGCTCTCGGCCATCGAGGCGGGCCAGCGCCCTCCCCGGAGTGGACGACGATGGGCACCTTTCCCAAGGCGTGGCGCAGGGTCGACGGCCGACTCGTGCTGTACAAAGCGACCAACCCGCTCTACGATGGCGTCGCGAACCCCGACCACAGCGTGTGGTCGGAATACCTTGCCTCGCAGGTTGCCGAGGCGATAGGGGTGAGCCATGCCTCGTATGGCCTCGACCTCTGGGAGGGGCGCGTCGCCTCAACCTGCGCTCTGATCAACGACGTGACGACGGCGCTCGTTCCCTACCACATGGCCTCAAACAACTTGGGGTACGAGAACGTCCTGGCAACCTACGCCCGCATGGGCGATTCCTGGCTCGAGGCCGGGCTGGACATGTTCATGTTCGACGCGCTCGTCTGCAACACGGACCGCCACGCCTCGAACTTCTCCGTGTTGCGCGACAACCGGACGGGGGAGTGGCTTGCCCCGGCCCCGCTCTTCGACCACAACCTCTCGCTCTTCCCGACGGACATGCCGGCGGACTTCGGCGGCTGGCCGCATCGTGCCGAGACGCTCTGCCCTCGGGGTGCCACCGTGACCTTCGACTCCGTTATGGGGCAGGTCTGCCTGCCGAGGCACGTCGAGTGGGCGCGTCGGCTCGTCGACTTCGAGTTCGAGAACCACCCCGCGCATCCGATCGAGGCCCCTCGCCTCGATGCGCTCAATCGCTTCGTCCAAGCTCAGGCACGGCGAATCCTCGGCAAGCGCCCGCGCGACCTCGACGCCATACGGCGAGGGCTTCCCCCTGCGCTCGACGTCGAGGGCTCGCCCGTGCTCGCTGGCCCCCGCCTGTCGGTGCGCGCTTAGGAGGCGACTGCGTTATGGAGACGCGGGTGCGATGCCTCGGAATGCTGGTAAATTGGATGAAGCCTTGTGGGTATCGCCTGCTGCCGACAAGTGGCTCGTGTTGGAGTGCAAGTGTTTTTCGTGGGAACGACATTTCATCCATTAGTGGTCGCCGTAGTGCGATCTGCACGACACGATTTCGAGGTTCTCGCCATGCGGGCCAGCCACACGATACACGAGTCGATTCTTCTCATCTATTCGCCTCGACCAGAGGCCCGTGAACTCTCCTCGAAGAGCTTCTGGTTTGCCGATTCCCGACGTGACGTCATCACGTTCGATGCTTTTTATGAGTGCGTTGACTCGTTTGAGCGTCTTTCTGTCCTGACTTTGCCACCAGAGGTAATCTGCCCACGACTCGTCCGAAAAGACCTTATTCATTGTCATCTATCGTGTCGTGCGCGCGACCCATCCCGGAGTCAAGCTGCGCCAGTGAGCGGCGGATGTGTGCGAGGTTCTCCTCGCTGTAGAACGGATCGACCGACACCTCAAAAGGTATGCGACGCTCCCGGGCCATTTTCTTTGCGAAGATAGTGAAGGCTGTAGTCATGTTCATACCCAACTCCTTGCAGACATCCTCCATTGCCTTCTTAGTATCGACGTCCATCCGGACATTAATCATTGTGGTAGCCATGTTTGTCCCTCCTTCTGTCTAATACTAGGCAAAAGGAGGATCGTTGTAAAGCTTTTGTATATACATAGTATATTGATTTTCTGTTCGGGTTGGAAACGTACACTTGCACAAGCAAAAAAACGGTTGGAAAAATACGCTGACGCGAGCAGTTCTGGGTCGGAAAAGTACATTTCACGAGGTGCCACGCCCTATCACATCGCCATCCTTGAATGCAACGGCTCGGGCGCTACGCCTCCTCAATCTCCCGGACGTAGAAGTCGTCGCCGTGGCGCCGGCCGCCGAGCCGGGCGAGGAGGTCCGGCTCGGAGTACTCCGCGAGCCCCAGTCCCCGGAGCACCTCGTCGCCGAGCTGGCGGTGAGAAGACATGATCCTGTCCTGCACCCAGCACGCGCAGATCGCCTCGCCGAGCTCCGTGGTGCCGTTGCGCCTTGCCCAGGTCCTGAGCGCGTAGGGCGCAAGCGCAGGCCCGTCCGGCTCCAGCAGCTCTCCCGACCACTGCTCGCGGTAGGGCCTCTCCTCGTCGTAGCGAATGAGCGCCAGCGGGCCCCATGCGCTATCCCTCAAGATCTCGAAGCTCCTCATAGCGCTCCCACCTCCTCTCGAGCATCTCTGCCGTCTTCTCCAGGTGCTCCCTGGGGAGCACCCCCTCAAGGTCGCCCAGGATGCAGCCGATCTTTCGTGCGTCCAGCGCGCCCGGTATGACGTCGAGGTCGACGAGGCGGAGGTTCTCGTCCAGGATGGTCATGCCGATGGCGTTGTTGGCCGGAAGGCGTCTGAGCGGGTCGAACGACGCGATGTCCTCTGGCCTTTTCGCGTAGGGCGCCACGAAGGAGAGGCCGAAGTCGAAGAGGGGAGCCAGGCGAAGCGTCCCGTCCGCCGCGAGCAGCAGCTCGACGTTGGAGGAGTGGCGGTCGCGGTTTGCGACGAGGTAGTCCACGACGGCCATCTGGCACATGCCCTTCCAGAGCCCGGCCGCCTTGCAGGCGCGGAGGGCGTCCATCCCGTTGTCGATCCCGTGCGCCATGCAGAAGGAGCCGAGGGAGATCCGCTCGTCGCCGGGCCGGATGTAGGAGGCCGCCCGCGAGACCCAGCCATGCAGCTTGCACTCTCCCACGGAGAACCGCGCGTTGTACAGCTCGTAGCGCGCGTGCGGCACGCCCAGGCAGTCGAGCACGCGGGAGACCACGAGCTCGTTTTGCGCCTCGACACCGTAGAGGCCAAGCTCCGGGTCATAGCTGGACGCCTTGTAGTAGTACGTGACGCCGTCCGCCACGGCGGTCGTCTTTGGCAACTCGCCCGCGGCCGATGCCGCCTGCTCGCTCGCCCAGCCGGCCCACGTGAGGTCGACCTCCTCGGTGTGCAGTCCCCACGCCATGTGCCCTCCCTAGCCGATCAACGCGCGCGTGTCCGAGGCCGTGAGACCTCGACGGCACCCGCGCCGCTCCGTGCCCGAAAGGCCGCGTCCGTCAGCATGGCAATGCCAAGCTTGTGCGGCGTCACCCCTGCCATCGAGGCCCGTCGTGCCCGTAGGACTCCCTCGCGCGGTGTGTCCTTCCGGGGCCCGGGGCAAACCGTGCGGACGCCCCGTCGAGCGCGGAGAAGAGCTCCTCCCGGTCGACCAGCGGAAGCTCCGCGATCTCTCGCGCGCGCTCGTGGACCAGCTCGGTCATGGCCCGCTCCCTCTTGCGGGACGCCAGCCCCGAGAAGTCGATCTTCTCGCAGAGCACCCTCTCGGCCAGCTCGCGCTGCCTCTCGCCCACGAACCTGCCCACGTTGTTGATGAAGGTCTTGTCGCCGAACGCGGGCGTGCAGACGTCTGCCGCGGTCCAGATGCCGTCAAGCTCGTCGTCCGAGAGGTTGGGGAGAAGCCCCCTGCCGTTGTCGAATATCGGTGCGAGGCCCACGAGCTCTCCCGTCGCGTTGTCGCGCATGAAGCCGAAGTTGCTCAGGTGGCGATCGACGTTCAGGGTGATGGCATCCAGCGTGAGCATGTCGCACAGGGCCTCGAACGTCTCGGTCGAGAGGTTCTTGCACGCCCAGAGCGCTCCTGCGAGCCCCGTGAGGCCCGTGGCCACGGCGAAGGCGGAGTAGGAGAGGTCTTTGGTCGCAAAGCAGGGGCAGACCGAGCAGTCCGTGCCCATCCACGACGCGTGCGTATAGCGCACGTGGTCTGCGCCCACGGATTCCGCGAGGTTCGAGATGGCCACCTCTGACACGTCCTCTCCGGGGGAGAAGCCAGGGGTCGAGCCCTTGTAGAGGGCGCGCGTTCCGTCCGGCTCGATTCGCCACGCCTTCGCGAGGGTGCCGTCCGTCACGAGGTCGGGGGAGGGGCCGCAGAGCTGCCCGGCAGACTCGGCATGGCCCGCGTACGCGACCTCGGCTATGGCCTCAGGAAAGACGTTGTCATACAGGTTGAGCTGCGTAAACGTTCCTTCGTATCCAGACGGCACGACCCAATAGCCGTCGTTCAGCGACAGCCCGAGCCCCGCCTGGTAGGCACCCATCACGTCGCTGCGCGCGATTCCAAGTGCCTCGCAAACCTCCTGGTGGTGCGCCTTCTGATGCGGCATGGCGCGAGATGACATCCACCCCAGGATGCCCGCACCGTCGAGCGAGAGACCGTATGGCATGAGGCTAAGGGCCGTCTCGTCGTAGTCGACAAGCGCGACCTGCTCCTCTCCTGGCTCGCCTGTGACGGAGAACTCCACCAGTGTTCGGTCGAGCAGTCTGATCTCGTAGCGTCTCTCGCGTGCCATGGTGATGCCTCCTGTCGGCCTGTCGTTGCGGGTGGTTCTCGCGCTGAACGGGGGTGTTCGCGGGCGCGGCGCCACGCAAGCCCTGCACGAGGACCAGGCGCCGCGCCCGCGGGGCGAATACCACTATAGACGGGGTGTGCGGGACGCAACCATCTCTCGGTAGAGCGGCCCGAAGTTGACGTCCTCGTGCAATGCCGCCAGGTTTCCCGCAAGCTCGTCGATCTGCGTCGCCCGACTCGGTTCCTCGGCCTCGTCAATCCTGGAGCGGGCGTCGGCAAGATACTTGAGAAGGGTCACTGTGCCCTCCGCAATTGCCAAAGGATAGTTCCCCACAGTATGCACGATCTTACGCTGGATGCGTCTCGTCCAGTGTGCTCCCCTCGATGAAGCTTCATTCGTTTCTTGCTGTCCTTTCCGGCGGTGATTTGCTGCTAGTTCTTCACGACCGGGTAGTGTAATGAGGGGTTGCTTCTTACCATCCATCTCCGAAAAACTAATCTTTCCCGGCCGGATCATTTTGATGTCTATAGGGCCAAATGATGAACCTGTAGCTCTACGTGCCCCTATCATCCTCTCAGCAATACGAATATTATTTATTTGATAAATAACAATGGTACATTAGTATTTCCGTAGAAAGGAAGGGCTGATATGTGGGATGCGATTTCTGTAGTCTGTGACCTAATGATAGCGTTTGCAGGATTGTTGTTTACTGTAAGGGAGTTTTCCGAGCGCAAAAAGGAGAAGAATAAGGTGGAAGAAGAAAAGCAGGTCATTGCTGACTTGGTTGGCAATTTGAATAAAGCTGGTGTGGCAAGCAACGCCTTAAAGAAAGCGCTTGCAAGGATGAGCGAGGCCGCGGAGCTCGAAACCACCGATGCCGGAAAAAAAGTAAACATTATTATTGAAGGTACTTCAGACGCTATCGAATCGAGTAGGAGTTTAATTGAAGCGACTCAGTCCCTGTATTCCGAACTCCTACAGAATGAATCGCGTTTTTCCCTTTCGTATGGCTTTGAAAGGATGATAGGCGCGTGCAGGAAAATATGCTTTACGTTTTCACCAAAGGTTGATCTTCTGGAGAACCTGCATTCAATCCTTGTAAAACGGTCTAAGGAGATTATTACAAGTGGCGGTACATTTACGAAGCAAAATGCAGTGGAGTTCGGAGAATATACGGCTGGTATCTATAAGATAGAGCGCGAATTACTACAGGATTTGAAGGATTTCATGCCGTATTTAGAAGAAATGAAGCTCAAGTATAACGTATAGAGCTGAGACTCCCTTTCTTTAAGGCTCAGTCCCGAAACCTGTGGGTGAGACCTACGCCGCCACCGTCTCCCTGCCCGGCGAGTAGCACCTGCTCGCGTCGAATATCTTGAGGAAGAAGTATTCGTCGTCGGGGTAGCCGTAGCCCGCCCGTCGGAGGGAGTTGATGGTGCCGTTCGTCCCCCTCGACCTTGCCGCTGCTGATCCGGTGCCTGGCATGGGCCACGATGCCGTCCACGTGGTTCTCGACGAGCCTGGTGAACCACTCGAAGTGCTTGTTCCCCGTGCCGCGGCAGACGGAGACGACCTGCTCCATCATGTCGCGCGTGCGCCTCTCCTGCCGGTACAAGTAGGTGATTATTCGCACGTTAAGTGACCGGTGCGCTCAGGATTGAGCGCACCGGTTGTCTCATACGTAAGACCGCGGGTCAGGCGCTTGCGACCGCCCGCGCCCGGCTATGCCTTTCCGCCCATCGTCCTCTCCCTCATGCTCACGTCCCCCATCTGGATTCTGACGGCGTTGTGCGCGATGCGATCAAATGCGAAGCTTCACATTTTCTGTCTATGAGGGCAGACGCGAGCTTGTCGTCGCCGAGGACGACGCCCCACTTCGAGAACTCGATGTTGGTCGTGACTATCATCGAGCGCCGCTCGTAGCACGCGCTCATGACCTGGAAGAGCAGCCGCGCGCCCTCGACGTCTATGGGGACGTAGACGAGTGGCTCACCGAGGACGTGAACGACACCGACATCTCCTTCCTGTTCGAGCAGCGCGGCGAAGTCGATTGTGCTCTGCGCGCAGTACACGCCGGCCGAGTGGCACGGCCGCCTCGCCGGCGGCGTGCAGGCCGACGCAATGGTCGATCGCCTGGTTTACGGCCCCGTGAGAATCGACCTCGGAGACGTCAACGTGCGAAAGCTGTTGGCCGAAGGAAAGTAGCGGTACGCAAACCGCGAAATGGGTGATGCCCAAGCGGCGTGAGCACTGATACGCAAACTGCGAAATGGGCAGTGCTCACGCCGTGAAATATTCAGCTCACTATCTTATCTCCTCCTACCGCTGCTCATTGAGGCGTTGAGTACAGCTCCCGCTCCCGCCGTAACGATTCCGAGGACGGCAACTGCAATGCCTGCGGCCAATGCGCTCCTCTCTGCGGCCTCTTGCTGGCGTATCGCCTCTTCGACTGCCTGGAGATGTTCTATTCGCGCCCAGCATTCCGGAATGGTGGTTGCCCTCATGCTTTGCACCTCCGCCAGAAGCATGTCAATCGTTTCGATGTCGAATTGCTCCCAGCTGACTGCTTGGTACTCGTTGCGTCTCGCGCATTTTTCTGCGTATTCGTTATATATACCAACGCATACTGCGGCACCTTGGTTTTTTCGTTCGATATACGGGGCGAGACGCTTGCCCTGGGCCTCCTTTACCTTGGGGGCTCCACACAGCACATAACCAATCCCCACCCCCGCGGCTATGATCGCCGCACAGGTGATGAGGAAGAGGGGTAAGGCATTGCCGAGTTCTTGCAACAAGGAGTACATCCACTGATCGTATGCTTCCGGCGCAGCCGCCTTTAGCGCATCGGTGTCTAAAGTAGGCGTCCCCGACTCGTCGACAGTAACGTACTCGGGGTATTGTGCGCAATATGCCCGGTCTAGCTGCACGGTCACATTGTACAGAGTGGTGTATGCTAGGTGCAACAGAAGGGCCGCGACCACTACGATTATGAGGACGGCTATCATGTCCTCCTTCAGTTGGAATCTCTTCTTGAGTTTCTCGATCTCCTTGTCTGCCTGAGTGAACTCCCTTAGGCCATCGACGTATGCGTCGCTGGTGCAGTATCCCCTCGCCTCCTCCAGCGCTTTCACGGTTTCAAAGGCAGTTGCTCTCTCGGACATCGCTCTTCCAATCTATCGCTGTTTGAATAAAGTGCCCACGGTATTTCAAGGGTCTTCACTGACCAAAAATGATAATATTCCATGCTTGCGAGGGCTTAGATAATCGCGCGTTTCTTTGTCGCCCCCTCTCGACGTTTTCTCCGCGCCAGTTTCGTTGCCACTGCATTAAAAAATAGCCATATCGGAAAACGCGGAAAAGTGATTTTGAAAGGGTAAAGATATCTAGTAGTGAGCGGAGGGAAAGGGCTCATGGAGCCTTTCCTGCACCGACTTCTTCCGCGTGGGTCACTCTTTTTGGTACTGCATGCTTTCAATCGCCGCCCAGCACTCCGGAATCGTGGTTGCCCCCGTGTTGCGTATCATGTCGAGAAGCATGTCGATCGTTTCTACGTCGAACTGCGTCCAACTGATTGCCGGGTACTCGTTGCGATTGCTGCAATCCTTAGCGTAAGTGTTATAGATCCTGATACATACCGTTGCCCCCTGGTTTCTGCGCTCGATATATGGACCGAGACGGCTATCTTGGGCCTTCTCTGCTCGGGGGGACCAACAAAGCGCGTAGCCAATCACTGTCCCCGCGGCAACGACTGCTGTGCAGAGGGAGAGCGCCAACAGCGTCCCCTTGGAGAGCTCTTTGGAGAGCTCTTTCTTATAGCGCTCATATGCATCTGGCTCGGCGGCCTTAAGCGCTTCGGCATCGAAGCGCGATCCTCCTGATTCGTTGACCGTGACATACGTGGGATATTGTTCGCAGAACGTGGTTTCTACTCGATTGCGTGCATTAAGAATGACCATCGGCAGTAGAGACAGGAGAAACGCCGCACCTACCGCAACAATGAGGATGATTGCTGTGCGTTTCTCTCTCCGAAACCTCTTCTTGAGTTTCTTGACTTCCACATCTGCCTGCGTGAACTCCGCCAGACTTTTGACGTATGCATCGCTTGAGCAGTACCTTCTCGCGGTCTCTAACGCCTTTATGGTTTCGGTACGGACTGCGTTTTCGTTCATTGTTCTTCCAATCAGTCACTACATGGGTGGCGGCGTACACAATGCGGTTACAGACATGGGGTTTAGCCGCCGGTGAGACGGGGGCGCGAGATGTGTCTCACACCCCCGGGGCGGCGTCTTCGCCTACAGAGGAAAGACGTCAGATGGATCGTTGAAGTCGATGTAGTCGATGTCGTCTACTACTCCGGAGGACGCATCCGGGCATACCCAGTAGCGTTCGGTCTTGTCCCCCTTGCGGCACCAGATCGTGAAGTGGTAGGCGTACCAATCAGCGGTACCGTATGCCGCATCCCCGTAGCAGTTATGCACCTCATCGAACCCTCCAACGCGCTCGGCAATCCTCTTGAGGACGGCTGGCGAGACGAAGGAGTCCCAGCGCTTGGTAATCCAATAGGGCTTGCACATGTCTCGCAGGAGGCAGAGGTTTTTGTGGTGGCCGTCTTCCTCCCTGACGGCGTTGTAGCGGAAGCCAGCTTTGCTAGTGAGGTAGGAACAGATGGCCTCCATCTTCTCGAAGGAATCCATGGAGGGGTTTGTCTGACTCTCTATTACCTCGTCTATCCACTTGTTCTGCTCGACCGAGGTGTCGAGCACGTTCAAGTCGAATGTCACAACTGGTATGCCCTTTGGAAAGGCATCGCTACGCTCGCAAATCGTAATAGTTTTGACTCCGGGTTTGCGAATGTTGAGAGAGAGGAGACAGCCGCCATCGACTGCGTCGTTGTTACCGTGGAATCCTTCAGTCAAATAATGCACATCATCGAATGCTATCACGCTACCGCCGACGTCATCCAAAGAGGTGTCTTTAACGAAGAGCGAGTCTGGGTCAGGGTTGTCGGTCTTGATGTAGATCGGAATGGGGAACCCGGTCCATGCATCCTGTGTTTCCATCCGGTATGCCTGGTAGGAGTATTTAGAGAGCGATGCTTCCTTCCCCGCGCCGACTCCGTACCATCCGACGCCTTCGGCTTGCCATCCAATGGAGCAGAGATTGTCGTTTTCCTCACGGCTGGTGGTGTAGTTGTGGGCCCCCGCACGGGCGTAGGGGTTGTACTGTCGCCACAGGGCTACATCGCCGCCGGACTTCCAACCTACGCCCTCGTAAGACCAACCGACGGCTACGAGGGCATCGCGTTCCTCAGGGCTCGTGGTGTAGTGGTGGTCTCCCGCGAAGCGGTTGTAGAGACGATAAACATCACTGCCCTCTGTCGGAGCAACCCATCCAATTCCCTCGTAGGACCATCCAATTGAGGCGAGCGTGTCGCGCTCGTCTTGACTCGCTGTGTAAAAATGCTCGCCAGTATAGGGGTTGTAAAGGCGATGCATATCGCAGCCGCCTTCATTGGCAAGGGCGGGTGCGGCCGTGACTGCAAGCACAATGGCTCCCGTGGCCATGAATGTCGTGATGGCTGCTTTTTCCCTGAGCTTCCTCATGGTTTACCTCCCGGTTGTTGTGAATGGTGCAGGATGTTGATTCGCCGTTGTGAATGTAGGCGGGAAGACTGGCCTTATGTGGCGGTGGACTTCTGCCACGTTTGCGCTATTATTCGAAACACATCTACGTCTCCTTTCTTTCGTTCGCACATTTCGCGTCTTGCTTTCCCCGCGTGTTGCATTAAAAATAGATGTGCTGAAAAACCTTAAAAAGAGTTTTTGAAGGGGTAAAAAATTTCCTCGCGATGTCGAACGTAAAGCGGAGAAGGAAGTGGCCTCATGGATTTGTCTCAGGTAAAAACCGTCAAGGGTTTTGTCCCCATCAAAGGGGCAAAGGCTGACCACGTCGAAGAGGATGGCACCGTCCACACCGTCAATACGACGGTGACCTTTGATGTCTTGACGCCAACCGAGCTCGCCGCCATGAGAAAAGGTAACGTGGGGGAGCAGAGCTCGAGCCTTGTTGATTTGGCTTCATGCGTTAAGCTGCTCGAAAAGGGCGACGATGAGAAGCAGAAGGTAGGATCAGACCTTTTCGATTATGCGTGCCGTGTTGGCCCACTCTTCGGCTTTGATACCCATGAGCATTTGCTCGATTGGGCGAATGCGGCCAATGCGGCGCACCTTGCCCTACGTGCCCAGGAATGTGTCAACGGGTCAAAGAAAGTCAATTCCCTCAACAAGCTCGGGCAAATAATTAAGACTCGGGCGATTGGGGCGGATGGGGAGTACGAGCTCGTCTTGCTGCACTTTCTGCTGCAGCTTTCGGGCGCCTACGACGAGATGGTTAACCAGGACTTGCTTGCGAGAAGAATCGAAATTGGCGAGAAATACCTTTACTCTTTCGCTGTTAGGACACGCCTTGTAGAGCGGAATGACGAATCGTACATTGCCATATTTGTGGTTCGCCTCGACCACGAGCTGACGTTTGCGGAGTACGACTTTCTCAAGGGGGAGTTCGCAAGTCTCCTGAACCTCAATGAGGACTCACTTGCAGCGCTTGAGTCTGAGGAGGTGAGGAGCGAGATTCGGCTTGACGGTGACGGTGCGTTCTATGGGGCGAGCTTGCAGGGCGAGATGACCTCGGAGCAGGCTGACCTTTCAGATGAAGACGCCGACAGCCTCTCCGCTCTCGTGCAGACGCTTGTCTCGTTGCACCTTACGGGTGTGAGCGTGGACGTGTTTCGCGGGACGGAGGATACGGGATACCTCTCTTTTGAGAGCCTGCTCTCGTATCTTTGGTTCGATTTTGCGCGCACGGCAAGCAAGGTCTCCATCGGGTACTGCCAGTACTGCGGACGCGCGTTTTCCATTGCGGGTCATCGTGGTCTCAAAAGGCTCTACTGCAGCGCTAGTTGCAAGACTGCGGACAAAAACCGGCGCACCAAAAAAGACGTAGATAAAGTGCGAGAGTACTTTAGGGATGGCATGAGCGTGAAGGGGATTGCCGATAAAGTTTATAGGGGCAAGAAGGGGAGAGAGGCCAAGGTGCGAAAGGTTCTGTCGAGCTCGGTTGATCTCAAACGTCGCCTTGACGCCTCGATAGAGGAGGAAGGATGGCGCCGATCGGAGCTACTTAAGCGTTGCGATGCGGAGGGACTTGATCTCAAAACGCTTCTTAACAGCAGGAGACAGCAGGAGCTGAAAGAGCTTCTCTCCTCCGAGCGCGCATCACGGAATGGCGGGCCTAAAGAGGGTTGAGGAGACAATCATAGAGAAGCGTCCTCTCAGCCTTCTGGTTTCAGAGCAACTGCCAGCCCAAATCGGTGCGGACGGGATGCTCGGCCTTCATGGCATTGATGACCCTATCGGAATTTGGGTGTGAGCCCCAAGTGGGGTCTTCGGTCGTCTCGACGACCTCGCCATTGAGCGTGTGGGTCCCTGTATATCTATTCGTAATCATGCTGCTGTCGATTTGATGGCTCTCGACCTCCTTGAGGCTACCTCTCTCGTCGATTTGGAGGATGCTGTAGCCTTGGTAGTCTCTTCCGATAGCGCCGCCTTCGAGCAGCTGATAGTATTCGATTCCCAGTCCGCCGTCCGTCCTGACTGAGCTTTCTAGAAGCTTCTGCACGGTTCCGTTTTTGAATGTAAACGAGGTGCAGAGCACTTCGGAAGGCGAGATAAAGCCCTCTATGTCGAGGCCTATGAATAGCTCGTCGACGCCGTCCTGGTTCAGGTCTAGGTATGCGTACCGGATAACGTCCTTCACATCTTGGTTCGAGAACGCCTTGAGGATACTGGCAGGAACGTACAAAAGGTTGTTACTGTCTGTAGAACGGTCGCGTATGGAAGACCTGTACTCTTCGAGGACCTTCTCGTATTCCTCGTGCGCCTTTCGGTTGATCACCTCGGGATTTCCCGCATCAGGTGCCCAGAGCTCCCAGATAGGGGGAACGATCCCGTATGTGGCGGCAACGGCGTAGCCAAGGGTTCCTATTGCAAGCGTGCCTGCGACGGCGAGTGCAAAGGCCGGAACTGCCGTTCCGGCGAGTTGGACGGTTGTCGCAAGGAGTGCGGAAATACCGGCTTTTTTGGCGTTGCCGCCCCTCTGCTTGTCATCCGCCGGTTGAGTTGTTGCCGCTCCGCTTCCGGGCGCGGCGCCGCGGCTGGGCTGCGGCGCCAATGGCGCTGCGCTCCCTGCTCCCGTGCCTCCATCCGTGCGAGCAGGCGCTGTGGGAACAGCTGGAGCATCCGCAGAACCTGCGTACGCATTCGAAGAGCTCCCGGTTGTGGGAATCACATACTTTGCCAGCCCCGTCCCGCACTCGGTGCAGAATCTCGCTCCATTCCTTAGCTCTCCTCCGCAGTTGGGGCAGAACATCCCTGTTTCCCTTCTTGTCGTATTCGTGTGTCCGGCCGCTTGCCCTGCGGTTCAGGCTAAAAAACTTAAAGCTCCTGCCAGTCAAGGTCGGTTCGCGCGGGATACTTCTTCCTCATTTCGTCGACGATCTCCCCTGCTCGCATACCGGTAAGCGTGCTCTTTCCGGCTGTGATCGGGTCCACCGTCTCTTCGACCACTTCTCCAGCGATGACATGGGTGCCCTCGACCACGCCTCTCGTGTTATTGCGATTGGTCGAAAAACTCTCGAGCTCGGTTTTCTGACCATTGGCATCAAGCTTGAAGAATGAGTAAACGAGCATGTATACGCCGCCATCTCCCGAGCTGTAGATGACGTTGTCGGAACAAAGGGAGTATCGTCTTCTGAGTATGCTGTACAGGAAGGTTTCGACATTGCCACTCCTGAGGTCGTAGGCGGCAATTATGGTATTCGGGGACCTCTCGCTTAGCGTGTCACAGACGATGAGCTCATCGGTTCCGTCGTCATCGATGTCGACGTATGCGTACCTGATTGCCGAGAAATCGGGTGTCAAATTTGGATCACGAGTTGACAATGATTCGTGGTAGTAGTTCAGAAGTGCGCTGCCGGCATGGCTGTGCTTTGATTCGGGGTTATTTCTCTCCTCGCTGTCCCAGGATCGAAGCAGTTCCGAGGGATCTTCTGAGCGGATAATCTCTCGATATTCGCTGACAACACTGTCGAGTGCCTCGTGGGCCTCTCGATTGGCCCTCTGCTGTTCGGACTCTTCCCGTGCTGGGGGCTCCCCCAGGGGCTGGATGGCACCGATTCCCAACGCCACGACGCAGGCGATGACACCTGCAGCGACGGCGCCTGCCGCTGCGAGAGCGAATGCGGGGACGTTAACGCCCGCGAGTTGAACGGTGCTTGCCAGGAGCGCCGCCACGCCGGTCCTCTTGGCCCTCTTGTTGGACTTGTCCTCTGCGGTACCCGAACTTGCGTCTTCAGCGTTGTTCACGGCATTATCTAGGCCGGCGTCCTCGCTCATGCTTTGTGATAGGGGCTTCGGTCCGGCCTCTCCACGTGCTTTCTCGGCCGTTGGAATCACGTATCTCGCTAACTCTGTCCCGCACCCGGTGCAGAACCTCGATCCTTCTTTCAGCTCTTCTCCGCAGTTGGGGCAGAACACTTTGTACGCTCCTTTCGAGCAATGGTTGATAAATCGGGAAATGCCCGTGAGGCCCTTCGTGTCGTTTGGGGGTGCAAAGACGTGGTCTCAGAACTTCTGCCAGTCAAGATCGGTGCGGGCCGGGTGGCTCGATATGACCTTCTCTGCCAGCTCCATGGCCTTTGTGCCCATAAGGCCAGAGGTGTCAATCATGCTGGTGCTGGCTATCTCTCTGGTCATGGGCTCGCTCGTCTCTTCCACGACTTCGCCCCGGACGGTGTGGGAGCCCCTGAGATCTCCGTTGGGAGACATGCCGTTAATTGATACCCTTTCTATCTCGGTGAGGGTTCCATCACTATTGAGTTTGTGGAAACTCCAGTTTCGCATTATTGCGCCGTCTATCCCGGCCTCCTCGAAGGCGTTGTCTTCGCACAACGTATATCGGTCACGATAGGTGCTCGACAGTACCGTCTCGGCAGTTCCGTTCCTGAAGTCATGCACGGCCAGAACGGTTCCAATGGTGCTAGGGCTGCCCTTGCGAGGGCCCGTCTCGATCACGAGCTCGTCGGTGCCGTCGTCATCCAAGTCGGCGAATGCGTAGCGTACGTTTTCTAAGTCGGACGTATCCGAGGTGGGGTTGAGGATTTCGAAAAAGCTGGATGCGGCGACATGGGGGTATTCTGCGCTGGCCTGCTGTCTATGCTCCGCAGCGGATAGGCTCGAGAGCAGCTCCGCCGGGTTCTCAGATTGAAGAACCTGCCGGTACTCCTCTACGATTCCGTTGAGCGCCGCATGTGCCTCGCGGTTGATCCTCTCCTGTTCGGACTCCTCGTGAGTGTTCTCTGTCTGCCCGGCTCCGCCCTCGACTGGTTGCTCTTGCGATGGGGCTTCTTCCGATGGGCGGTTGGCACTGACTCCCCAGACTATCGCGCCTACAATGGCCGCCACGGCAACGGCGCCGACCATCACGAGAGCAAAAGCGGGGACCGCCACTCCGGCGAGCTGGACGGTGCTCGCCAGGAGGGCGGAAATGCCGGCCTTTCGTGCCTTTCCATCTTTCCGCGCGTCGTCTTCGTCATCCCCTCGAGTGACTTCTGCGGCGGTGACGTCATCTCGTTCATTCTTGCGCGAGGAGTTTTCGTCAGGTGTTGCGACATCGTCCGGTAACGTTGTTCTTTCAGACGCTGTCGCGCCATCGCTACGGTTGGCTTGGGTCCCTTTCGGAATCGCGTACCTCGCTAGCTCCGTCCCGCACCCGGTGCAGAACCTCGCTCCGTCCTTCAACTCTTCTCCGCAGTTGGGGCAGAACATCTCGCGCACTCCTTCTGAAAAGACGACTCTTGCTGATGTTGCGGCTAGGCGGACTTCGTTAGCGTGTAGGAGTCCTCGAAACGCGCTGGGCTCATGATAGATCCCCTTTCGGTCGTGATTCGGAGGCTTCCCTCGCCCTTCTCCTCATCGAACGAGAGGATGAGCCTCACCTTGCCCTCGGGGTTCTCTGAGAATTGGAACGACGCACGGAGGTCGCCGCCATTGCCATAGAAAGAACCATTGTAGTTGTTTTCGAACGTGGTCGAGAACGCTTGGTTATCAAGATAGGTATCACCATCGGTGTTGTTTTGATTGGAGCCGCCAAGCGTTTTGTGATAGTGCGCCAGGAAGCTTATTGTTCCCTCCGCCTTGAGGGTAGAGTCGTCAAAGCTTGTAATCGAGAGTGTCACGTCCTGGTCTTGCGCGCCGAAGCACTTTCCGCCCATGAGCACGCCCGTCTGCTCCTTGAACTTGCCCGTCCATGTTCCCACGATTCCCTGGCGGTTGACGCTTGTCGCTCCATCGTTCGTGCTTGCACTGGCAAGCTCCCACTTTCCGTTCGAAAAGGTGAAGTTTGCAGTGACCGTGCCCTCGGCAGACGCAACGCCCGAGTCCTTCTTGAGGTTGATGGTGACCGTGTCAGTCCGTGCGTCCTTGTCGAACTTCTCGTCACCAATTGTGGCGGTGCTGCCCGCGTAGATCTTGGCAAGATTCGAGCTGCCTGACGATGCCTTGCCCAGCACCGAACTGTAGCCCGTGTATCCGGCGTCTAGATCCTTCTTGATGTTTTCCTCTACGGCCGACGTATCGATGCCACGCAGCGGGACGTACTCCTCGCTCTCCTGCGTGGGAGACGAGATTGTGGTCCACTTTGACGTGTCGTTGTCCCTATAGAAATTGACATCGTAGGTCCTCGTGGCCTCGACGGCGCCGTTTGATGCCTTGACCTTGGCTTTGACCTCATAGTAGTGCGGGTCATTGGAGAAGAGCTTGATCAGTCCCGTGGTGTCCTCGAGCTTCTTCTTTGCGAGGATTTCGACCGATTCGACGTTGTAGGGCGCGTCGTTCGTCTTCCACGAGTCTTTTTCGACCTCGAACTTTTGGCTCTGGAACACCTCCTTGATCTGCGCATCGGACGGTCCGTCGCCGATGATGAGGATGGCTGCGATGACGACGCCCAGAATCAGTGCGGCGACTGCTCCGATGGCAACGCCCTTCTGTCTTTTGTCCAGGCTTGCGAGACGATTCTTGATCTTCGTGGCCGCATTGGCCTTCTTCGACCCCCCGTTTGCGGACGAGTGTGTGTAGCTTGCGCCCGCTGGCTCGGTGATTGGCGTGAATGGTTGTGTGCCGTTGGCGGGGGAGGTGATCATGGCAGTGGGCGTGGCTTCTGCGAAGGGACTGTCTCCTCCGGGCCTTGCTTCGCTTGTCGCAGCAAAGCGACTCTCCCCCAGAGGGTACCCGCATTGGAGACAGAACTTATGCGACTCTTTGTTTTCTGCTTGGCAGTTTGGACACTTCATTTCGTTCCCCTTTCGTTGTCTACGGTCTGCTGACGTGCTCGTTCCGTATGCCTTTCTCGTCGGTTTAGGTGACCTCCTCTTCGCGACTATGACAATACGAATGAAGAGCAATTCCAAAAAGTAGTTTTGAAAGGGTAA
>JAGAWD010000111.1 GCA_017941585.1 Olsenella sp.
CGTAGACGTCATAGGCCCCAGGGACGGGAGCCGCCACATAGGGTCCGTCTCCTTCGACGTGAGGGGCGTCCACCCCCACGACGTGAGCTCCATCCTCGACGCCTCGAACGTGTGCATCCGCGCCGGCCACCACTGCGCGCAGCCGCTCCTCGTCGAGCTCGGCTACCAGAGCACGTGCCGCGCCAGCGTGGCCTTCTACAACGACAAGGCCGACGTCGACCGCCTGGTCGAAGGCCTCAAGATGGTTTGGCAGGTGTTCAATGGAAGCTAGCAGACAGGCAGCGGGGGTTCCCAACCTCTACAACGCCCAGTTCATGGACCACGTATCCCACCCCGACTACAAGTACGTGCTCGACGACCCCACGCTCACGCACGAGGGCATCAACCCCTCCTGCGGAGACGAGCTCACCTTCTTCGTGAGGCTCGCCGAGGACGGCACCATCGAGGAGGCCTCTTACCAGGGGCACGGCTGCGCCATCAGCCAGGCCTCGGCCGACATGATGAGCGACCTCATGGTCGACAAGACCCCCGAGGAGGCCCGCGACCTCTGCCACCTCTTCATGCGAATGGTCCGCGGCGAGGAGACGGACGAGGGGCGCATCGGAGAGCTCGAGGACGCCGCCATGCTGAGGGACATCTCGCACATGCCCGCGCGTGTCAAGTGCGCCGAGCTCGCCTGGCGCACGCTCGACGAGATGCTCGAGGACGGCGCCACGCCCGGCGGCGCCGCTCAGGCGTCGGTCGTCATGCCTCCGCACGACCACGACGAGGAATAGGCGTCGCCTCGGCAGGCGGCCCAGAAGCAACGGAGTGACCATGGCCGGAATGTTCTCTACAAAGGGGCGCTACGCCCTCAGAATCATGGGAGACCTCGCTACGCATCCCGGCTGGGTCTCGCTCGGAGACGTGGCAAAGCGGCAGGGAATCTCGCGCAAGTACCTCGAGCAAGTCGTCTCCCTGCTGCATCGCGCGGGCTTCGTCGAGAGCCTGCGCGGCAAGGGCGGTGGCTATCGCCTCACGCGCGAGCCCGCAAAGTACACGCTCGGCTCCATCCTGCGCGCGGCAGAGGGGTCGCTGGCCCCCGTCTCGTGCCTCGATTGCACCAACGATGAGATATGTCCGCAGATAGACACCTGCCCGACCGTCACCATGTGGCGCGACCTCGGCAAGGTCACGGCATCCTACCTCGACAGCAAGACGCTTGCCGACATCGTGAGCGAGATGGAGGAGCGGGGCACCGCCGAGGCCGAGGCCAAACGAGAGCAATCGGCGGAAAACCCTAGGTAGGCTCCCCTCCCCTCTCGACACGTTCCTCTGGGATGACGACGGGAACGAGCGGAGCGGAATGAGCACGCGCTACTCGGGAACGGTCACACTCGACGGGAGGAGCTATACGGTCAATCCCGAGACGAGCTTTGGGTACGACGACAAGAACTGGGGGGTCCGGCTTCACGAGCCCTTGGCTATGGCTTGCGTCAAGCAACCTCACGGCCGCGGGGCACAAGGACCTAGCCGGGGATGCCTATGCTGTAGAGCGACCCCACAATGAAGCACTTGCTCGTATAGAGGGGCTGTCCCACCTCGTCCACGACGCGACGGTACCTGATCCAGAGCGGCTCGCCCTCGGCAATCTCAAGGTAGCCCGACACGTCCTTGGTCGCGCGAGCCAGGTCGAACCTCGTGAAGGACCCCTCGCCACAGCGACGGCCAGTCTCCCTGTACACCAGCTCGTAGAGAGGGTTGGCAACTAGGTCCGCATCGAGCAGGAACTCGAACCCGTCGTAGGGAAAGACGGCGTCCTCGAAGGCAAAGGGCACACCGTCGGCACACAGGGTGCGCAGGATTCGGATGAGCTTGCAGTCCCCCTCGTCCGTGAAGAAGTCCTTCTCGCGCACGTCATCCCTCAAGACGACCTCACGACCGGCCAGATCAAAGGAGGGAGTGCGGCCGTTATGGGCGCAGAGCTCGGGGAAGGTCTCCAGCAGGCTGCTCTGGAAGATCTTTTCCGAGAGCTTGGGAGAGTTGACGAACGTGCCCTTGCCCTGCTTCTTGGTGAGAAGCCCCTCGGCAGAGAGCTCCTTCACGGCACGGCGGACCGTGATGCGGCTCACGGAATATATCTCGGAGAGTTCGGCCTCGGAAGGAATCCTCGAGCCGACGGAGTAGGTTCCGTTTTCGATATCGGCGGTGATGCCATCCATCACCTGGCGATAGAGGGGGACCAAAGAATCCTCTGAAAGCGACAACGACAACACCTCTCCTGGGCACCTGAAGAAACGCTGGGTGCACGCGACTGCGTTATTTACGAAACAAGGCACTTGTCAATTCTAAACCGATGTTTATTTTCGCGCGCCGTCAATTATGTGACCGTTTGTCACCCCATCGTCTGTGGTCATCCCTTCGCTGCGCCATCCCCATGTAGAGAAGGGCGACGCCCGTGACGATGCCAACCGCAAGCGCGAGCATGCCCACGACGTCATCGAGCGCGCCAGTCGCGTACACGAAGGCCGCCGCCGCAAGAATCACGATTCCAGCAAAGATCTCTATACCCGAGCGCATGCTTCCTCCAGACATGCCGTGCTTCCCACGCAACCGGTTCAACGTGGCTTTGGTAGTCCTTGACGATTTTACATGCGCTCTCGGACATTGGGTTCTGTGCCATTCGGAAATCGGGTCCGTAAGTCGCCGAGAGAGACGGCATGCGACACGCACGAGGCCAACAGGGCCCTGCGGGCAACGACTCGGAAGGAACGGAGCAGTCTGCAGGCGAAATGGGCAACCGATCCTCGCGAAGGTGCCAGCGATAGAAGCGCTGTTTTCCGTGAAAGAGCAGCGTGCCAAAGAATCTCGACACGCCACTATTGACCTGCAGAAACGATACATTTTAAGTCAGCCGTGAAAGAGTGTTTTGCCCTCCGCTCTATTCCCACCCGGTAGTAGCATCTGGTGAGAGGAATTGCCCGTGCTCGCGTTTCCGCAGTTCAGGGGTGGAAAGAGAACGGATCGTTTCTCGTTCGGGCTTCGGCCGCTACAAAACTGCTACAAATCGTCCTCGCGTTCATAGCGCGTACCGAATATCGTCGCAAAATCCGAGTCGGTAAACAAAGGACGCACAATCGACGTTCTGCCATTTTGGCCCCATGCCCATACGTGCGAGTGCATGCAAATCGATTTCCCACACATCGGATACCGGCTACTCGTCGAACAAATCCGAGTGTGTCCCTGTTCGCGATGCGGTAAGAATCAGTTGGCCCCTGTCAATCGCGTATATCAGCAGCCAATCGGGGCGAACATGGCATTCGCGAAACCCAATGTAGCTGCCTTATAGCGCATGGTCGCGATGGCGCTCATCGAGCGGTTCCTCGGCACAAAGCTTGTCAAGCACAGCTTGGAGCTCGCGCATGTCCAGCCCGCGCTTCTTGGCCCTCTTATAGTCCTTCTTGAACTGCGATGTGGGAACGAGCTTCAGGGACATGGCGCCCCTATTCGTCGAGCGCGGCGAACATGGCTGCCGCAGAATCGAAGGTGGCCGCGCTCCATGATGTGCCGCATGGTCTTAAGCCCCCACGTGA
>JAGAWD010000112.1 GCA_017941585.1 Olsenella sp.
CGCGACGCGGGCGGCCTCGTCCTCCTCGGTCTCGGCGCGTGCGGCGGCGAGGCGCTCGCCGAAGCGGCGCGTCCGCTCCGCCCTGAGGTCGTCGGGCGTCGTCGTCACGTAGCGGTACAGGGTCGGGTACGCCTCGCGGTCGATCGAGAAGTCGAAGTGCACCGGCTGGTTGTCGATCACGGCGATGCCCTCGCCCGGCGAGGTCGACTCGAGGATGTCCCTCTGGTCCTCCGAGAGCCCGTAGGTCTCCGCGAGGGCCGTGGCGTAGTCGGGGTGCTGCTTCATGAGCACGACGAACGGCGAGTTGGCCATCATGTAGCTCGTCTCGGAGATGTTCTCCACGCGCTCGGCGCTCTGGGTGATGGCGCCGTTGTAGAGGTCCCACTTGCGCCCGCGCGACCAGAAGACGTCGAGCGTGTGCAGGGCGTAGGGGTCGTCGATGAGGATCTGCATCTCGTCGATCCAGAGGTAGGTCCTGCGGCCCTCGTTGCGGTTGCGCGTGACGCGCACCCAGATCTGGTCCAGGAGCACGAGCATCGCGATCGGCTTGAGCTTGTCGCTCATGTCGACGAGCGAGAAGTCGACGATCCGGGCGTGCAGGTCGACGTTGGTGGGGTTGTTGAAGATGTTGGACGTGCCGTCCACGAAGGTGTAGAGGAGCTCGGCGGCATGTAGGCTCGCCCGGCGCCTCTCGCTCTCGTCGGAGCGCAGCGCGTCCGTGAGGTCCGAGAGGGTGGGGATGTCGGCGTCGTCCCGCGAGACCAGCCACGGCTCGTAGATCCTGGCGCACGCCACGTCGATCGCGTTTCGCTCCTCGTCGGTGATCTCGTGGCTCATCTTCTGCACGAGAGACTGGACGAAGGCCACCTTCGCCGGCAGCGGGTTCGTCTCGAGCGTGGGCTCCGTGCTCGCGTAGTACGGCGAGATGTCGAGCGGGTTCACGTGGTCCGCCGAGGACTCGGAGATCTTGATGACCTGTTGGCCCAGGCACTCGACGCCGGCGACGTACTCGCCCTCGGGGTCGAGGATGATCTGGTCGCTCTGCGGGTCGTTCAGGAAGGTCTGGAGCATCATCAGCTTGCAGAAGACGGACTTGCCGCCCTTCGACTGGCCGAGGATCATGGCGTTGGTGTGCTCGCGGGCCGTTCGGTCGTACATGATCAGGTTGTTGGTGTCGGCGTTCACGCCCAGGAGCGACCCGCGCGGGTCGGAGAACTCGGCGCTCATGAAGGGCACGAGCATCGAGAGGGGCTTGGTGAGGACGTTTCGGCTGTAGGGCACCAGGTTGACGCCCAGGGGCAGCATCGAGGCGTAGCACTGCTCCCTCAGGCACACCCAGGACTCGAGGCCGGGCTTCGAGTGGACCTGGAAGGTCTGCTCGATGTCGTGGCAGGCGTCCTCCAGCTCCTCCTCCGTGCGGCCGAAGGCCGTCACGATGAGGCAGGTGGCGAACATGTGCTGCTGGTTGTGCTCGAGCTGCTCGCGCGTGAGGTCGGCGCCTCGCTCGGCCTCGTACATCTGGCGCGGCATGTTCGTGTCGTCGATGAAGTAGCCCTGCTGCGGGCGGCTTCGGTTGACCTTGTAGGAGGCGTTCTCGTCCGCGATGTCGAGGTACTTCGCCTTCGCGATGCGCGCCGCCTCGTGCGTCTCCCAGGGGGCGACGTGGACGGTGATGACGAGGTCGTGCCCGAGCCCGGAGAGGTCGGAGAGCAGCGTGTCGCGCACGTTGGGGCCCCACCCGCCGTCGGTCGGCAGGACGGAGTAGGACCTCACCCACCTGCCGCCCACGACGAGGCGCGAGTCGTCGCGGCCCTCGTCCGGGCGCCACACGCGCCAGGGGCACACGAGGTCGCGCGACGTGATCGAGGCGTCGCCGGCGATGTCGTCGAAGCGGTACTTGCCCGGCTCGTCGTCGGGCTTGGTGATCGAGTTGATGAGGTCCATGCGCGCCTGGCCCGAGAGCCTCCTGTGGGAGCACTTGTACTTGCGCAGGAACCGGTCGAAGGTCTTGATGGTCGACGCGAAGTGGCGCGCCGCCGCCTCGTGGGTGTCCGCGCGGCAGGTGAACGTCATGACGCGCTGGTGCCTCATGCTCGCGCTCGCGGAGGTGAGCTTGTCGCGCACGTAGCGGTTGAGCTCCTCTCGGTAGGCGTTGCCGGCGTCGTCGCCCGGCACGATCGGGTGCTCGAAGTCGCGCTCGAAGGTGCGCTTGTCGACCCTTCCGACGCGGAAGGTCATCTGGAATGGCTCGGACTCGTTGAAGCTGTCGAGCCAGTCGCGGTAGGAGCGGTTGATGGCGGCCTTCGTCTCGTCGCGGACGAGGGTGTAGTTGGTGTCGTCGTAGGTGACGCTCACCGACCAGCGGCCGCCCCCGAGGTCCATGATGCCGTCGCGGAAGAGCTTCTCGTAGGGGACGAGCCTCTGCGGCCCGTTCGGGTCGCGCACGAAGC
>JAGAWD010000113.1 GCA_017941585.1 Olsenella sp.
CGGGCTCATAACCCGGAGGTCGTTGGTTCGAATCCTGTTCCTGGGCAAGCATAAGCTTGCCTGCTCTCACTGAAAACGAGCCACTGGCTCGTTTTCCGAGCGTTCGAATCCCCTTGACCAAAATCAAATCTCTGATCTGGTAAAACGGTCAAGGATTTTTTATTGCGGGGACATCACAATTATAGTAAGTTGCTTTGCTCTTGTTATCTCGCAAAATTTGAGAGATAATGTTTACAATTTGCGAGATAGGAATTCTATAATGGCATACCAAAGGCATAATGTAGGTGTCATAAAGGAAAGAATTAACGAGCAAAGAAGGTTCATCCAGATTGTCATAGGCCCGCGGCAGACGGGCAAGACCACGGCGGTTTCGCAGGCGCTCGAGGGCTTCGATCATCCTTTCCTCTCGGTCATAGCCACAAAGGGCGAGTCCACAGCGGACTGGCTGCGGGCTCAGTGGTACCGGGCGCGACAGCTCGCCGGCCCGGGCCCTGCGCTCCTGGTCATCGACGAGGTCCAATTCGTGCCGAATTGGTCGTCGGTCGTCAAGACGCTTTGGGACGAGGACGCGCTGGCTGGCATTGACCTCCGCGTGCTGCTGACGGGGTCTTCGGCAACGCTGATCCAGGAGGGCCTGGACGAGTCGCTCGCGGGCAGGTTCGAGCTCATTGAGAGCACGCACTGGACGTACCCCGAATGCGCCGAGGCGTTCGGGTACAGCCTCGACGAATACCTCTTCTTCGGGGGCTACCCCGGGGCGGCGCCCCTGCGCCACGACCGTCGCCGCTGGCTGCGCTACATGAACGCCTCGGTTATAGAGCCGAGCATCGTCAACGACGCCATGCGGTTGAGCGAGGTGCGCAACCCCGAGCTCATGCGGCGCCTTTTCAGCGTGGGGGCCCCGTACTCCGGGCAGGAGATCTCGTACAGGAAGCTGCTCAGGCAATTGGACGACCGCGGGAACACGGCCACCATCGCGCATTACCTGAAGCTTCTCGGCGATGCGGGCGTAATGAGCGGCCTTCAGAAGTATGACCCTAAGCTATTGCGGAGCAAGGCAAGTTCACCGAGGCTCCTCGTGCACGACACGGCCCTCATGACGGCCGCGTTCGGCCGGAAGCGGGACTCCCTGCTCACCGACCCGGACCTGCGCGGCAGGCTGGTGGAGACGGCGGTCGGGGCGTACCTGGTCAACCTCTCGTATTCCGGTGACGTGGAGGTGTTCTGGTGGCGAGACGGGAACCTCGAGGTAGACTTTGTCGTCACGTGCGAGGACGCGGTGTGCGCCATAGAGGTGAAGAGCGGCCGCGTTAAGCCGACGCACGGCATGGCCGAGTTCATCGTGAGCAACCCCGATGCGCGCTCCTTGGTCGTGGGCTCGCGGGAATGCCCCCTGGAGGATTTCCTCTCAGGACGAATCGACTTGTTCGGGTGATGCATGGCGCGGAACCTTCCACCGGGCCCACAGCCTGACCGCGTTGTACTGTAGGCACCATTTAGAAACCAATGGATGCAAATAGCGTAAACGTTGACGAAGGACGGGTGAACATGGCTGCACCGACACTGGAAGAGCTCCCGGCATGCCCGGTCGAGACGACGCTTTCCCTCATAGGGAACAAATGGCAGGTGCTCATCCTGCGCGACCTCGTGCTCAACGGCACGATGCGCTTCAAGGAGCTTCAGCGCTCCATCGGGAAGATCTCGCAGAAAGTGCTCACGAGCAACCTGCGCACGATGGAGGACGCCGGGCTCGTGCACCGCGAGGTCTTCCCCGAGGTGCCGCCCCGCGTGGAGTACTCGCTGACGGAGACGGGCAGAACGCTCAAGCCCGTGCTCGACGCCCTGTGGGAATGGGGCGAAGGCTACAAGGAGACGCTGCGGGCGGGAAAGCTGTAGATGCGAGGCGCGGCGCCTTCTGCCAGGCCCCCGACCTTTTTGCGGGGCCGAAGGAGGCGCCGAGCCTGAAGGGCGTCACCC
>JAGAWD010000114.1 GCA_017941585.1 Olsenella sp.
CAGGTGCTTTCCCTTTCCCTTGGGCATTGTGCACCCCCTCTCCCTGCGCCCTTGGGTCAGCCACAAGGCTAAGGGAACAAGGCGGCGTGGGTTGCAGAACTAAACGCAAGTGGAGTTGCGGACAACAATTCAATCAAGGGGCCCACAGTCGAACCCGTTCAGTTTGTTCGCAGAGTACGGAAACCAGTCTTCCCATCGTACGATTTGTTCGCGATGACGCCATTGGTTCGTCTCGGCTCGTGCACTGTTTCGTGCACCATTTAGGCCCGATTACTCAAAAGTGGTAATGACGGGAGCGGGGAGCTGCTCTCATACACCCAGTTCAGGTCTTAATCCGCACTTTTGCATTACCCTATACGGGTTGCAGCAATCCCGGATTATTGCGCTATCTACCTTTCATATTCCCATGATTGGCTCTAAAGCAGTATCACACACACGCAGAAGTGTTTGCGCAAACCATCGTAAACCGCATTGAGTCCTGAGCCGATCAACGAACGTCAGCATCACCAGATTGGCCTTGGAGCGCATACGACTGTTATCTGGGCAAGCTGTCAAACAATGCATGAGCCCTATCGTTAAACAGCCTATATCCACGTTGAATCCGGGCCCTGTGACAATCTAATACTCCTAGCTCTGCCTTAAGGTCAATCGGACCTTCAACTACAGTCGCATACATGCCTCGGGAGAAGGAGGCAATTGTAGTCTTTCCGCTCATAAGGGTCGCTGAGGCATCGTGAAATAGCTTGCCATGCATCCCTTGCAAGTGCTGAGCCTCATCGGATTCGTAGAGATCAGTAGTCAGACATGATCGAATCTGGCTTAGGCCGGAATCCTCACTTTCAAGGCGGTCAACCTCTTTGTAATAGTATCCTGCCCTACGTTCATCGGCGTCCATCTCGATCAGGCTTCGATCCCCTCTCGCAAGGTGTTCAAGCTTGACTACACCTTTTGCCAATTGCTCCTTGAATGTAAGTGGTATGTCGCAGGCAACACGAAAAGTGGGGTAGGCGTAATCCGCAAGGCATGTAAGCCTAACGTCCTCCTCCAGGTCCCGGCACAACTCCTCCCACGCCTTGAGCGCTTTCTCGTACCTCACAAGGAGCCTTACGCACTCGAACAGTGCGGCATTGTACTCCCTCCATACCGTGCAATAGTCATCGTTGAGGAAATCTGAAGGAACCTGTTCAAAGGCGATGTGGGCATCCTCAATTGGCATGGCGTAACTGACACGCAAGTGCCTCTGCACTATGTCGGTCATCTTGTCGATGAACTCTTCATCAGCGTTGGTCATTCTCGTTCCTCTGTTGTAAGGCAACGTATCACGCGACAATGTCGCGACATGCGTGTGACACTATGTCGCATCGTTATCCTGGCCAGTGTCATACAGGACGTACCGGTGTGGGTCGCGCGCGCTCACTTTGAGCTTCCCGCCCTCCGCCAGCCTCCTGATCCAGCGCTGGGCCGTCCTCACCGACACGCCACCCGCCTTGGCGAGCTCGGAGGCGGCAAGGGACCCGTCCCGCTCGATGATCGACGCGACGAGGTCGCTGACCTCGTCGCGGCCTGACCCGGCCGCGGACCAGGCCACCGGCACGCTCGCACGGAACACGTCGCCGTCCTCGAGCGTGGCCACGCGCCCGCTGTAGAGGCGCGAGAACTTGTCGAGGTTGCGCATGCCGCTGCCAAGCTCCTCGGCGCGCCCGATGTGCGCGAACACGTCGGCGATGGTGGGGTTCTTCGGCATGGGGTTGAAGTCCGAGAGGGTGATTCGCCCCTCGTAGAGCGCCCTACTCGCGTTCTCGGTCCTAATCCCACCAGAGTCGATGATGAGCTTGGCGGGGAACGGGCTCATGAACTCCCGGTGGATGAGCAGGTTGGACACGAGCTCTCGCACGATGATGTCGCGCGCACTCTTACGTACGTCACCGTCGAGCACGAACCTGTCAGGCAGATGCTTCCTCGCGAACTCCGACAGGAGGTCGTAGGACTCGATGAGGTTGGTCCGCACCACGAGCCTGTCGTCGTAGCGGTCCGTGTCGCCCATCCGGAACACGGCGTCGGTCTTGTACGCGGGGCACACGTCGCCGATCACTTCGTCGTCGCCCAGGAGGAGCACGGCGGCCAGGGTGAACCCCTCCTCCCCGGTGCTCCTGTCCTTGGCATAGAGCCTTGCGCTGCGCAGCATCGCGGCGTCATCGAGCGAGCCCCACGGATGGTCGGGCTTCCTCGCCACGGCCATCCTCCGCATGCGGGCGACGAGGTCGGGGCGTAGGTCCTCCATCCCGACATAGCGGAATATCCTGCGCTCCGAGAAGGTGCTCTGCTTGCGCAGGTACATGAGCGAGATCTGATCGACGCCCGTGATCCTCGCGTCCGTGTCGGCCAGGCGGTCGTACACGGTGCCCTTGTAGCTGTACACGGCAGGGCCCATGGGCACCCACACGCGAATGACAAGCTTTCCGTCGCAGTCAACATCCTCCACCTCGACGAGCGGCGAGGGGCGGAACAGGTTGGGGTCGTTGAGGACGTTGGCGATGTTGCGCTTGACGCCCAGCGCGGAAGCCTTGGGCACGCCGCTAACGGTGCCGTCATCCTCCACCCCGAGGAATATGTTGCCTCCCTGGCGGTTCGCGAACGAGCACACCGTCTCGAAGAAGTCCCTCTCCGGTCGGTTGCCACAGCGCTTGAACTCGGTGGATATACCTTCCCCAGACCTGATGTGAGCCGCAAGCTCCCGCTTGTCCATGGCGCCCCCTCGTGTCGTGTGCGACAGTGTCGCGACATTGATGCGACACCGTGTCGCCAGCAGTATACCAGCCATCATGTCGCGACATCAAGCATGAAGTCTGTCGCATTGATTTGACGGTGTTACTGGGTGCAACCGTTCACCGATTCGGCGTCCAGTCCAGACAGCCTCGTTCACTGCCCCTTGGCCTCGCGGACCGCCCTCCGTGCACTTTCGTGGACCGCAAAAGAAAACGGCAGCTCAGAGGCCGCCGTCATTACATTCATGGGTCATAGTCATTACCCAGATCAGGTTCTTGGGTCGTGGAATTGGGTTCCACCTCTCAGCCGGGCCAAATCCCCAGCTCCCCTATCGAGTTGTAATGGTAGCACTCATCCCTTCTGTTGCGGCCCTGCCTGTATGACAGAAACGATATTGCCTCATTCGGATATGGGCGTCACTCCACGACGCATGGCAAGTGGCCCTAAGCGGCCCTAAGGAGCCGAGTCACGAGTTCTCCACGAGCCAGGACGCCAATGCTCACGGCGGGCGCAAGCCCGCGGGGCGTTCGCTCCTCTTCGAAGACGTCTTCAGTTACTGCTGGCGCCTCCTCGCGACGAACCGCTGGTTCTTGCTACGAGGCCTATCTGGCAGCGTTCGGACGAGCTCGCCCCCGTCCGCGAGGGGGTTCAGGTACGCATGCGCGACATAGTTCACGTTGACGCCGAAGTGGTCCGCCACTTCCTGCCTGCTTCGCGGCACGTCGCAGAATGCGATGAGCGCCTCCCTGGACAGCTCTTCCATCCCGCCAATGGACTCGTGGCGCCCCTCGGGAAGGTTGTAGAGCCTCACCGTGAACGTATCCCTCGAGTCGACGAACACCGGTTGCCTCAGGCCGGCCCTTCGCATCTCGTCGCGTATGACGGGAATCCCCGAGTGTCGGTTCTCCGCGACCCTCATGATCTCGAGCAGGGACACGAGCGTGGGGTTCCTCGTCGGCATGTTCTCGTGGCCGAGGTCGTCGACGCTCTGACCGCCATAGATCCCGCCGGGGTTCCAGCACTCGAGCCGGTCGGAGTAGATGGCGAGCCGGCAGGGGGTACCGTCGCTGTAGGGACCGTAGTCACGGTGCATGAGCGAGTTGGTGACCACCTCCCTTACGGCGTTCTCCGGGTACTCGGGAATGTCTCGCCTCCTGCCCCCCTCGACGACAACCTTCGTCCTCGTGTTCCTCCGGATGAACGCCATCGCGTCCTCGATAATCTGGTCGATGGTTCCCTCCAAGCGCTTGGAGTCAAGGAAGCGGGTCCCGTCTTCGGCCTGCGTGATTTCGGTTCCAGCCACGACCACAGCCGTCATGCACAGGTTGGGATACACCTGCTGGGGATAATCACCGAGACACATGAGGCCAGCCAGCGTCGGGACGCCCCCGCGCTCAGCACCTGTGAGCGACAGAACCTCGCTGGCATCCCTATGTGACAACCTGGGACGACCCTCCTTCGCGTCCCTTACGAAGGCGTTGACACGTTCCTCGTCCATCATCTCGTGAGCCGCCTGCGGGCTCACGCTCACGTCGCTTCGCACGCCATCCTTGAACGACTCAATGGAATAGAGCTACGCATGGGTCATATGGAGGTCCTGGTCCCCAACCCGCACATAGGAGCCCTTCGAGATTCCCGCCGTCTTTCGGTAAGCTGGACGCATTCCAGCGGGCAGTCCCTCGAAGAACGCCCCCACGAGGACCGATCCCTTCCAGACCGTCGTCGCGAAGGATGGGTGAAGCTCGGGCTGCATCTCTTTGCACTGCTCGGCGACGTCCTTTTGCAGGCGCTGAGGGTCGAACACGCCGCAGACCTCGTAGCCTGCGTCCTCGTCGATTCCGAAGATGACGATGCCCCCGTCCGCCTGATTCGAGAAGCTGGACAGGGTGTCGTAGAGGCGCGGTGTGCCCCTGCGCGCGGCCTTCACCTCTATGCTCTGGGTCTCGCACCTGCGCAGAAGGACCAACTCGATCGCATCATTAAGTGCCCTCTCGTCCATGCTGCCCATCTCCCCCTTCACTCTTCTTGCAAGTATCATACACCTACGCTATTTTTCGTATATCTATGAAAAACAACTTAGGTGTATGAACCATCCGATGAAAACGAGAAGCACCTAAGAGACTTCTTGCCCGTTCGTTGATTCGGCGCCTAGTACAGATGGCCCCGTGCACTGCCCTTTGACCTCGTGGACCACCCTCCGTGCACTTTCGTGGACCGCAAAAGAAAACGGCAGCCCAGAGGCCGCCGTCATTACATTCATGGGTAATGCGCATTACCCAGATCAGGTTGGAGGGTCAGGGCCGCGTTGGGCCCAGTCTCAGCCGGCGTGCGCCAACTCCCCTATCGATTTGTAATATTAGCACTCATCCCTTCTGTCGCGGCCCTGCCTGCATGACGGAAACGATATTGCCGAAAACCGCGGGGACGAAAAGACGAAGCTCTCGCAACAGCTTGCTCTAAGTTGCCCTAAGCCGCTCTCACATAAGGTCTCCACGAACTCGAACACTGCAAAGCAGGCACAACGATAGCCCGTGTAGGACTTTACTCCCCCTCTAGGCTCCCCCTGAACTCCCTCTCCGCCTGCTCTACCCTCTGCTTGATCTGCTCGTCCGTAGGCAGGTGCCTTTGGATATCCTCGATCTGGACGTTGCCATACGTGGCCACGCCCATCGGCGTGTTGATCCCGCGGAACGCCCACTGGACCTCCGTCTGATCCTTGTTCTTGCATATGAGCAGTCCGATGGTCGGATTCTCCTCGGGCGTCTTCACCAACTCGTCAATCGCATTGACATAGAAGTTGAGCTTGCCCGCGAACTCCGGCTCGAACGCCCTGGCCTTCAGCTCGAGCACCACGTAACAGTGAAGGCGAATATGGTAGAAAAGCATGTCTACCCGGCGGGCCTTCCCCGACACGACGACCTCCACTTGCCTCCCGACGAACGCGAATCCCGTGCCAAGCAGCAGCAGGAAGCGGGTGATGTTCTGCTCGAGTGCAGCCTCCAGCTCACGTTCGTCGTAGCCCCGAGCGAGGGACATAAAGCCGAAGTCGTAGGTGTCCTTTACGATCTCCTGTGCATGCCTCGCCTGCGACTCCGGCAGCCGCTCGGTGAAGTTAGTCAATGCCCCACCCGACGTGTGGAACAGATCCGCCCTCATGCAGTCTGCGAGTCCTTCCCGGCTCAACCCCTCCTCGATGGTTTAACTCACGTAAAACAGGGCCTCCTCGACCGTGCCACACCCACGGACAATCGCAATGTGATGGCCCCAGGGCACGAAGCCAAACGCAACCGGGAACCCCAATTCTGCGACGGGCTGTCGCAGAATCTCCCCGCCGGGGTCATCGTGGGCAACTGCGGCAACCTGTCGCAGTTTTTGACCTCCCAGCTTGAGACTTGACTCCAGTTCTTCGAACCATCGCCCTGTCTGATCATCCTCCGCGTAGAACAGGTACCACCGCTTCATGTCCCAAAGGTTGCGCGCGCTGAACCCCTTCACCCCGGGGAACTCGCTCTTCAGGTCCAAACTCACCTGCTCGACGATTCCGGAACCCCACCTCTCCTCCGCCTTGCGGACAACGAGGTCGCGTCCCAGCTGCCAGTTGAAGAGCAGCTGCTCAGAGTTGACCTTCACAGCCGCCCTTGACTGAGCGCTACGGTAGCGGCGCTTAATCTCACACATCCACTCAGAGTACTCGTCGTCGAGCTTCACATCATGCGGCCTCACGATTCTCGACACCTAGCCTCACCTCACTAAGCCGGCATGGAGATTTCACCAATTACCCTTCAAGGCGATACAGCATGCATCGGACAAGAACTGCGAGTCCCTTGCTGATGGTTGAGAGCGCCCCTTGGCCCCAGAATCGCCCCGAGCATGGAACCAAACGCGTCCTCGTGCCAGTCTCGCGGCACCGCATGATGCCCGGGCATGCCGTCCGAGACTTCGTCGAACCGGCGACACCCGATGAGCTCGAAGCTAGGAAAGTCGATGGCACCGCCTCGCCTCGCAAGATGGGCACGCGTAATGGATCCATCCGCCATAGCATCGGACGTTCTCGCGAGTGCCACAATAGCAGCACACCCGCCCCGTCTCGGACTCCATCTCATTGACGAGCTTGTAGAAGCTGCTCACGTCATCGCATGAATCTGCATAGTACGGAAGGCCCTCGGCATCAAGGACGTCAACGTAGAACCTCAGCGTCCCATATTTCTCCTTCACCTGCGCGACGTAGATGCTCCACTCGTTACGATTCACCAAGGCGTCGAGTTGCGAGCGACGGGCCGTCCACGGGCGTGGGCGTGCCACCGCCTCCCACCAGGAGCGGGGTCGCCGCACGCCGGCATCGGTCAGGTACGTGTTGTCGAGAATCGCGAACGAGACGGGCAGCCGCTCGGGCGCGGGCGGCTCGTTGGCGCCGACCTTGGCCATCACCCGCCCGCCGTTGAGCGACCGTACGTGCCGATGGCTTCCGCACCACACCCCGTCCCCGTCAGTCCAAACCGAGCGTCTCGAGAAGAGATTCCGCAACCTCGCGGCTTACCAGACGCAAGGCACAGTCACCCCTTCGCGGATAGCCCAAGGGAGCGACATCTCCAAACCACACGAGCCCGCCATCCAAAATAACGCAATCAGACGCAGCAACGCCCCTTGCCGTCCGAACGTCACACTTCACCTCGCGAAGCATGGAGACAGCCTGCTGCCACTCCGACGATGGCTTCGCCGGTTCCTTGAGCACGACTCCCACGGACACACCTCGCTTGCCAGCGCTCTCAATCAGCTCGTGCAGCGCCTTGACCCGCCCGAGCCTCACCCACGACGAGGCCATCACGACCTTCGATGAGCAGTCGGCAAGATCCTTCTCGAGAGCCTTGCAGAACTCCTTACCCGCAAACAGGTGACCCACCGGGGTCGATTCCTCGCTCAGCCCGACAAGACCGAGATCGGCGTTGCATGCCGTCTGGTAGCCGAGTTTCTCATACGCCTTCATGCGCCTGCGCCACTCACGATCGAACATGGGTATTGCCGGATCAACGTAGTCCATCACGATGACGTTCGCCTTGTCCTCGCGAACGCGGTGCAGACGCCCCACCCACTGTGCCAGAACCTCCTCGAGCGCGACCGGGCCCGCAAGAAGCAGAGCGTCGAGCCTGCCAAAGTCGAAACCCTCGCCAACGTAGCTCCCAGTGGCAACCACGCAAAGCGGACGATCGTCCGGTACGGCGCGCAGATCCTCGAGGCGTTGGCGCTTCGTGGAATCGTCCTCGCTGCCCACCAGCAATATGACGGAGGCGCCAAGTGGTTCCGCAAGGCGATCGATAGCCTCCGTCAAAGCCCGTGCGTGCTCCACGCGCCTCGTGAGCACGAGGGGCACGCGTCCCTGCCGCATGGCACGAGTCGCATCGCTCGCGATTAGGTGATTGCGCTCCTCATTCGAGCCGATGTAATCGACGAGCATATTCCACGTGGGCCTGCCCTCGAGCTCGGGGCGCGAGGTACAGAAACGCGGAACGAGCAGACGCCGCATCCCCTGCTCGGCCATTTGGTCCGCCACCGCGACCTCGTGGCGCAGGGGACCGCACTCGAGGAAGAGGATTCTGTCGAGCCCGTCACCTCGCTTCGGCGTCGCAGTCATGCCGTACACGTAGCGCGCGCGAACCGCGCCGAGCACCTCCAGCACCTTGGACGCGGCCACGTGCTGGGCCTCGTCCACGATGACCATCCCGTACTCGGCGACGTACGGGCTGACGACGGTCTCCCCGGCAACCTCCCCCTTCTCGAAGAGCGAGCCGGCGAGCGCGACGTCCACGATGCCGCTTCGCAGGCACCTCCCGCCGCCGATAAGGCCCACGACGCCAGGTTGATGCTTGCTCCTCCTTCCCGTTTTCGTGAGCAGCACGGGGGGATCGTCATCGATCTGGAGGAACTTCGTCAGGCTCTCGCGCCACTGCGTGAGAAGCGACGTGTTCGGCACGATGACAAGGGTGCTCACCTGATGGGTGGCTATGATGGACGCCGCGACGACGGACTTGCCGAAGCCCGTGGGAGCAACAAGGACTCCCAGGTCGTGCTTGGCGAGCTTCGTCGCGCAGGGCTCTTGGGTCGCCCTGAGCCTGCCGACGAAACGGGCGTGAATGCGCCCTCCCTCGGTGCGCTCGTCTGACAGGAGGGGCTTCGCTCCGGCGTCCCGCAGCTCCGAGACTACGGCATCCGCGCAACCCCTCGGCAGGACGAGGACATCGCCGTCTGCCCTGCTCAGGTCAACGACGCGCGGCGTGCCCCACACCGAGAAGTGCATCCGAAGCTTCTTGGTGTACTCGGGGTTGCGAAAGGCCGCGAGGCGTCGGAGCCGATTGACGATGCGCAGGGGAACACCGTCGAGCGCGATGCGAACCCCGTCCGAGAGCGTGACGCGGACTTCCGAAGGCATGTCTCCTCGCGTGCAAGGCCTCGACTTGCCAGGCCCCGCCGTCGCCGGCTTGGGAGCCGCAAGCCTTCCGCTCGTCCCCTCGGGAAGGTCTATGGGGTCCTTTCCGAACTCGTCGGCAAGCGCCGCGACGTACTGGGGACTCGCCTTGGGTAGCGTGCTCAGAAAGGCACACTGGTCGGGAAGCGCCTCGAACCGGTCGTCCACGAACACGCTATTGCCCTGGCGAACGGCCTCACCCTGGAGCGGCAGGGCGATGAGGCTGCCGAGCTCGCCGTTGCCGACGGAGTCTTGCAGGGGGAAGAGGCGGTCGTAGGAGCGGAAGCTTACCGCCGCGCAGGCGTCGCGCGCCTCCGAGACGAGACCCTCGCCCACGCGCCGGGCGAGCGAGGCCCCAACCGCGTCGTCGAAGAAGACCCAGACGTGCGCCCCGTTGCCGGAACGCGAGCGCTCCACCGCCGGCGACAGCCCATGGGCCCGGCAGGCATCCCGGTACGCCGCGGCGCCGTCCTGCCAGCCGGGTCCGTCGAAGTCCGCAGCAAGCAGGTAGCAGACATCACCCTCGTCGACGACGTAGATGCCCACGGCCTGGATGCGGCCCCTGCTGTCCCGGCGCCCCAGACAGTGGGCCATGACGACCTCGTGCGTCAGGGGCACGTAGCTCGGGTGGTCGCACTCCCGGCACCTTGCCTTGGGATTCGCGACCCTCGGGCACGCGCCACGCTCCCACCTGAGCCTGCAGGGCGGCCAGTAGCTCAGCTTGCCCGGCTTCGTGGCCCTACCCTCGAACGCCTCGCCATAGACGTCGGTCCGCCCCCGAAAGAGCGACATTACGAAAGAAACCTTCTCGTCAAGCGTGCTCCTCTGCGTGACGGGGGCATCTCCAGCAGAGCTTGCGATTCCGTCCGAATCACCATTGACAGATGGCACGGAAGCTGCACGCCACTCCTCGGAGGTGACGTATCTCAGCTCGCCGGACTCGTTGAGGCACAAGACGATAGCACCCTCGCCCGAGGCGTGTCCCACTATCGCCTCGAAGTCGAAGGTCTGGCCATCGATAAGGGCCCTCTTTTCAAGCTCTCGCATGCGAGTACCTCGTCTGACGTTAGCTGCAAGCTTGGACCAGTGTACCGAAGTTGCTGACTGACGCTGGCTTCCGCATCCATGTCACGGCTACGAAAGGCCCAATGCCCGCATCCAGTCCGAACGTCCCCAAAGCACACGGTCAACCAGCAGCACATCGCCCTCCACATGAAAGAAGGCTAACCAGCCGGCATGCTGGACCCATCGGTAGTCGCACGGAACTCCCGTCCTTTCCACAACCGACGGCGACGCAGCGGGCATGGGCAACGCCCGCTCCACCGCGGCAAGGATGCCCTCGCATGTCTCCCCTGCCGCCCTGGCATTTCCCGAAACCTCAAGCACCGTCGAGAAGACGGCGTCAAGATCCTCCCACGCAACGGGGGTAAGCTCTGCCCTACTCGCCATGTTCGCCGGCCATCAGCCGGGCGAGATGGTCGCGGGCCTCGGCAAGCGTCCTGGTGCCCCCGGCCGCCGACGCCCGCCCGTGGTCCAGCTCCGCCACCAGATCTCGTGCCGACTCGCGCAGCTCCCAGTCCTCGATATCAACCACTGCGTAGCACCCACGGCCATTGCGCGTGAGAAAGACAGGCGAGCCTGGCGCAACCTCGCGAAGCACCTCTCCATAGTTGCGAAGCTCGGTCACTGGCAAAATTGTAGGCATGTCTAACCTTTCTTCGATGTATTCGTCTACGTATCATACATCATTATGGAACAATGGGTTTCCGGCACACCTCTGTTGAACCACGACTGACATCGCAGCTCGAAGACAGCCGATCGTGGGCTGCGCAGTTCGGTTCGTCTCCGGAGAGGGCCCCACGTCCGAGGCGAGGGGCTAGCGCCGGTCGCGGCGCTCCTCGTAGGTGCCGCCTCGCATCGCGGCGATGGTGCCACCGTCGATGAGGAGGTCGGTTCCCGTGACGAAGGCCGCCTTCGGGCCCAGCAGGAACTCCGCCGCGCCGGCGATTTCGTCGGGGGTGGCAACGATGTAGGCCTTGCCCGATCCCGTCACCACGTCGGGCTGGAGCATGGGCAGGTCGCGCGGCTCGTCGGCGGGAGTCAGGGCGAGAACGCCACCCAATAGCCCGAGGCGTTGCATTACGGCGCATCGCAGCCCGACCGCCGTGCAAACCGCAGGGGGCGCCCGACCGAAGCCGGGCGCCCATTTACCTGAGACGGCGGGCCAGGACGAGGGCGGAGGCCCCGAGCAGGCCGATGGCGACGGCGACGAGGGCGAGCGCGGGATCGTCTCCGGTCTTGGCGAGTGGCGCGGAGCCGGTCGTCCGCCCGGCGCTGACGGTCGGTGTCGTGATGGCCGAACCCGAGGATTCGGACGGGCCGTTCGCGCCGTCGTGCTTCGACGCGTCCTCGCCATTCCGCTTCCACTGCGCCACGAAGGTGTGGTCTTCCGTAACGGTGTACGCATCGCCGGGCTGGTACGCGGAGCCCTTCCAGTAATCGAAGGTATACCCCTCGCGGGTGGGAGCCTCGTGAATGCGAATCTCTCTGCCACCTGGGTACGTCTCCACGATGTTGTCCGTGTCTCCGTTGTAGCTTCCGCCGTTAAGCAGGGGATGCGGCAGGATTGTTGGAGACTTCCTACACCGGCGGCATCCCCATGTCTCTCGTGAATGAGGAACGATTGGCACCTCTCATGGGAGCATCTCCAATTTTGTTGTCGATTTGATACTCGCTGGCTTCATTATATATAATGCGCGCCACAATCTGCGCGGAGCGATGCGGCGCGCCCGCCTGCGGCGAGCGCCCGAGGTGGAAGGCGGCCCGGGGATATCCCGAGCGCATGGTCATGTGCGCCGTTCCGCAGGCACCGACGCGTCGCGCAGCCGTACCGACCGTGACGTACAATGGGCGTCCGCCGCGATCCGCGCGCGGACGCGGGGCAAGGACCTCTGCGGGACGGCGAGGAGAGGAAGGGGCAACGCCATGGCCGATGCGCGGGAGGCAGCACGGCGGCGCGCCTACCAAGAGCTGGAGGGCGCAGTGGTGGACCTGGGCTACCCCAGGGAGTTCGCCCAGACCCTGGCCCTCGAGCTTCGCGGCGAGAAGAGCATGCGCCGCCTGGCGTCCTACATCCGCCAGGCGCACCCCACAAGCCCCGAGCAGATTGCCGACGAGATGCTCGCCATCGCGTCGCAGCGCAGGAACTGGGTGGAGCGGAAGGCGAGCGAGCGGGCCAACGCGAGCATCACCGCCTTCTACAACCGGCCGCGCGAGGACGAGGACTAGCGCCGCCCCTCTCCCGGCCTCCGTTGTGCAACCTGAGTTGCTTTTCCGTTGGACATGGCATTAGACTCAACAAGAGCAGCCTCAACGGGCGGCCTTTCGCGGGGAGGTGACTTATGGCACCCGCCGCATGAGAGCGGCGCCTTTCTTTGGAGGAGAACATGCGCACCACACCCGCAAGAGACCTTCGCGTCACCAAGACGCTCGAGGCCATCGACACCACCTTCCGCGCCATGATGCTCGAGAAGGGCTTCTCCGCCATCACCGTGAAGGAGCTCTGCGCGCGGGACCGCATCAACAAAAAGACCTTCTACCGCTACTACGAGACGCTCGAGGACCTGATGTCCGAGACCATGGCAACGTACGCGGCGGCATGGCGCAGGCGCACGACCCACCTGCACGTGCCCGAGGACCTGGCAGAGGTCGCCCGCGAGTTCTTCCGCTTCGGCGCGGAGCAGGACGCACTCTACGACGCGATCACCTGCGACCCGGCGTTAGGCGTCGTGCAGCGCAGCCTCCAGGACGACGCCTCGGGCGAACACGCGGAGATCGTTCCGGACGGCTATACGCCCGAGCGCTGGCACGTCGTGTATGCCTGGCAGTCAAGCGCGGTTCTCGGCATGTACCGCGCGTGGGTGGCGGACGGCAAGGCCATCCCGGTCGATGAGGTGGCCAACCTTGCCGCAAGCCTCGTTTGCGATGGCTTTGAGGCACTGGGAGCCCAGCCACCGAACAGTCCAAGCAGGCCGTCTACCAGCGTATCGTAACCCACGCATCAGTCCCCGGACTTGAATACCGTCCCCATGAAGATGGACAAGGCGACGATGATGGCGGCGCAACCGAGGCCAGTCCACAGGGCTTCGAGGCCTTGGGCACCCTTCAGCACGTAGCCGAGGAAATACACTCCGATCATAACGTTGATGACGCTTGCGAACCGCTCCTTCAAGTCGTCGAAATCCCGAAATTCCAGCCACTTGGGAAGCGGGATGTCATCGGAGATGAATAGGTTCACGAGGCCGATCGACAGAAGGAACAGCGCCACGGCGAGCAGGAACATATCGGCATCTTCGACGAATTCGATGGACAGGCCATGGAGGTCAATCCCGCCTATCGCAAATATGACCGACGACATGCACACGGCGGCAAGCGTTCCAACCGCCAACACGACAGAGGCGATGAGCAGGCCCAGTGCGGGTACGGAGGCGATCCAGCGCGTGCGCCCCGTCACTTGGCGCGTGATCAAGAAATCCTTCTTCTCTGCAGCGCTGCTATTTGAATCGCTGTTCATCGTTCCTCTCCGCTCTCTTCGCTGGCGTCAATACTTGAGCAAGCATGGAGGTGAATCCCCCTGCAGCAAAACGACCGTCTATAGCAATGGCCAAGCACAGCCGCTTGCCTTAGCAAATCCTGCATCAGTTCCTGCATCAGTATATGAGATATGAGAGCCCCCTCAAAATGCCACGGTAGAGACTGGGTCGCGCGACTACGAGCGGCTACGCGCGCGACGGCGACGTGGCACAGAAGAAGGAGTACACGTCCTCGGGGTGATATGAGCGATTCCTCGACCACCATCGCACGGCCTCGACGAAGTCGCATACGAGGTGGTTGAGCGCATACTCCGCCGGGACGCCTGGAACGGACGGCGCCAAGGAGAAGAGCCTTGCCAAATGGCCCTTGAAGATGCGGAGAAAGACGCTTCCGTCGCCCTCGCCCAGGAGTCCCCCAAGCACGTCCATGTTGTCTCCGAGGTGGTAGCGCACGTGCGTGATCCGCGCCTCCAGGCTCGCATCGTGCGAGGCGACCGTCGACGGACAGACGGTGCTCGTGGGGAAGCCCAGCTTCATGGATACGGAGCGGATAGACGTCTCTTCCGCCCAAAAGAGGATCGCAGAGCTCTCCGCGCAGGGAGCCACGGTCACCTGCGTGGCGCTCGAGGGCAAGCTCGTCGGCCTCATCGCCCTTGCCGACACCGTGCGAGACGATGCCGCCGACGCCGTCAGCCCTCCTTCTCGGCAGGAGTTATCCCCGCATCGGAGATGACGGGGGTGCCCACGACGCGCAGGTCCTCGCGCCTGCAGCCCTCGTGATGGGCGATGGCGGCGCGCACGAACTCGCGGAACAGCGGGGCGGGCTCGTTGGGGCGGCTCTTGAACTCGGGGTGGGCCTGGCTCGCCACGAACCAGGGATGGGCGTCACGCGGAAGCTCGACCATCTCGACCAGTCGTCCGTCGGGAGAGACGCCCGAGAACACGAGTCCGGCCTCGGAGAGCCTGTCGCGGAAGGCGTTGTTGACCTCGAAGCGGTGGCGATGGCGCTCGTAGACGACCTCGGAGCCGTAGGCCTCGGCCGCGAGCGTGCCCGGCTCGACCCTGCACGGGTACGCTCCGAGCCTCATGGTGCCGCCCTTCTCGCCTACGTCCTCCTGGTCGGGCATGATGTCGATGACGGGATAGGCGCAGTCGGGGTCGAACTCCGTGGAGCTCGCGCCGTCCATGCCGCACACGTCTCGCGCGAACTCGGCCACGGCGACCTGCAGCCCCAGACAGACGCCCAGGTAGGGAACCTGGTGCGTGCGCGCACGACGGGCGGCGCAGATCTTTCCCTCGATGCCGCGCAGGCCAAACCCGCCAGGCACCAGGATGCCGTCGGCCTCTCCGAGAACCTCCTCGACGCTCCCCTCGTCCAGGGCCTCGCCGTCAACGAGCTCGATGTCCACATGGCGGCCGTAGTAGACGCCAGAGTGGTGAAGGGCCTCGATGACCGAGAGGTAGGCGTCGGGAAGCGCGGTGTACTTTCCCACCACCTTGATGTGCGTGACGTCCTCGAGGGCGTTGGCCTCGTGCATGGCGGCGGTAAACGAGTACCAGGACGTCATGTCGCTCGTGCGCGGGTCAAGCCCGAGAAGCTCGCAGACGCGCAGGTCGAAGTCTTGGTCGGCAAGGTGCTTGGGAACGTCGTAGATGGACGCGCAGTCGGAGTTCTCGAACACGCAGTTCGCGTCGACGTCGCAGAAGCTTGCGATCTTCTCGCGCACGGAGGCGTCAACCTCGTGGTCGCTGCGGCAGACGATGAGGTCGGGCTGGATGCCCATGCTACGGAGCTCCTTGACCGAGTGCTGGGTGGGCTTGGTCTTGATCTCGTGGGCCGCCGCGATCCACGGCACGAGGCTCACGTGGATGACCAGCGTGTTGCCGCGGCCCTTCTCCTTGCGGAACTGCCGCATCGCCTCGACGAAGGGCTGTCCCTCGATGTCTCCGATGGTGCCGCCCAGCTCGGTGATAACGACGTCGGCGCCGCTCGTCTCCTCGATGCGGCGGAAGCGGTCCCTGATCTCGTTCGTGACGTGCGGGATCACCTGCACCGTACCGCCGAGGAAGTCACCCCTGCGCTCGCGGGAGATGAGGCTCTGGTAGACGAGGCCGGTGGTGAAGTTGGAGGCCCGCGTGAGGTTCTCGTTGATGAAGCGCTCGTAGTGGCCAAGGTCGAGGTCGGTCTCCTTGCCGTCCTCGGTGACGAAGACCTCTCCGTGCTGGAAGGGGCTCATGGTACCGGGGTCGACGTTGAGGTAGGGATCGGCCTTCTGCATCATGACCTTGTACCCACGCGCCTTGAGAAGGCGCCCGAGGGACGCGGCGGTGATGCCCTTTCCCAGGGCGGAGACGACGCCTCCAGTGACGAATACGTGCTTGACGATATGTGCCATGATTGCCTCCCGCAAGAGTCTCGCGACCTCATTACGGGACTTTACTGTAGCACGAATGCGTTGCGCAGAAGATGCGCGCTTGTAACGCGCAGATGAACCGCGTGGGCGAGGGCCCGTCGGCCTCGTCGGCCTCGTCGGCCCCGTCAGGCCCGTCAGGCTCTTCGCCTTATCGGCCTTGCCGCCGCCTCGCTCGCGCGCCCGACCTCCCGAGAAGCCCGGCCCCCGCCAGCGTCAGGCAAAGGCCCGACGTGGCGACAAGGACCATGGCCCGGGCGGAGGCTTCCTGCGCCTCGCCCGTCTGCGGCAGGCGCTTGCGCGGCACGCTCGCGACCGCCGGACTGCGGCCGACGATGGCGGCCGGCGGCAACGCGGTCTTCGTCCACTTGGCATAGAGCGTGAGGTCGGACGTCACGGGCTCGGAGAAGTCGTAGGCATTCGTGCACGCCCTGTCGGTGTACCAGCCACCGAAGACCCACCCGTCGGCGGTGGGGTCGGCGGGCTTGGAGGCCGTGCGCCCCTCCTCCACCCGCTGTGCCGAAGGCGCCTTCCCGAGGCCGTCGGCGTCAAAGGTCACGACGAAGGTTGCGGGCGTGGGCGCGGGCTCCTTCTCCCATACGGCGGTGAACGTGTGCGGGCCCTCCACGGTGTACGTATCGCCCGCGTCGTGGCGCGAGCCCTCCCAGTACCGGAAGACGTATCCGTCGCGCTGGGGCTTGGGCAGGGTTATCGAGGAGCCGTACGGCTTGGTCCAGGTCACGGTGCCGGTCTTGCCGTCGAGCGTGCCGCCCGCAAGGTCGAAGGCGATGTCGTACTCGTTGACGGTGCTGCCAAAGGTTGCCGTATAGGTGGCGTCTCCGCTCACGGGCGCGATCTTGGGCGACCAGCCCGCGAAGGCGTAGGTGTACTGCGCGGTGGCGGCCTTGGTGGGCTTCTCTCCGGCATACGCGGGCGTTTCGCCCCAGGCGACCGTGCCGCTCTGCAGCTCGGTTCCGTCCTCGTCGACGAACCGCACCGTGAACTCCTGGCGCTCGAAGACCGCCACGACCTTCACGTCTTCCAGCCCGATGGCGAACGCGTCGTCCTCCACGGCCACGCCTCCGGAGACCACCCTCCACTCCTTGAGCTGCCAGCCCTCGTCCGGCGTCGCCGTCAGGCTCACGTTCGTGCCCGTCAGGCCGGAGTCCAGCGACGCGAAGGCCGTTCCGCCGCCCTCCGCCCCGACCTCGACAGCGCACATGACCCCGATCGTCAGCTTGCCGGGGACGAGGGTGATGACGTACTCCTCCTTCTTTCCCGGATCGAAGTTGATCGAGAAGCCGGTCACCTCGATCAGCCCCGGGTACTCGCCGATCTCCGTCGCGGTGCCGGTAATCACGATGGTCGTCAGCCTATCTCCCTCCTGCAGCCCCTCGACCCTGACCTTCTCGGCTATCTGTTCCGGGTCCGCGTAGATCGGGTCGGGCTCGCCATGCGGGTAGCCATCGTACTCGTAGGCCTGGTCGATGACCGTGATCGTGAGATGGGGCTTGAATACCGCGGTCAGCGTCCGGTTGCCGTCGACGACGAAGGAGTACGACTCGCCCGCGCCGGGCACGGTCGCGCCGCCCTCCGTCCAGCCGGCGAAGGCGTATCCGTCCCCCGGCGTCGCCGTCAGGCTCACGTTCGTGCCCGTCAGGCCGGAGTCCAGCGACGCGAAG
>JAGAWD010000115.1 GCA_017941585.1 Olsenella sp.
CCACATGTTCCAGATCAGGAGCGGCCTCACCTCTGACATCGCGACCGTCCAGTGGGAGGCGCTGTCCCGCGCCGAGTTCAGCGTCGCCGTGCCCGTGTACTCCGCGCTGCTGACCGAGGTGGACAAGACCATCTACCCTGATATCCACAGCTGGAGCGAGGACCACACGGGCGACGCCTACGAGAGGGAAAACGTCAAGGGTGCCCTCGACGCGTCGACCGACAACGGCTCGCTCGACTACGTGCTGATGGACATCAACACCCTCGCGTACAACTACCGTGACAAGCTCTCCGCCCCCACCCGCGCCTACCTGGACGCCCTACAGAAGGAGCTCATCTCGCAGCAGGCAACCGTGGACGACATCATGAAGCAGGCGCCCGCCAAGGATCGCTCCGACCTTGCGAACAAGTTCTTCGAGCAGGCAAGCAAGGAGACCTACGCCAAGACGAAGGCGCTCCTGGACGAGATGCGCACCTACGTGAACGGTGGCATGAAGGGCGACTTCGTCCCGAGCGACCTCGACGCCGCGAAGGGCGACCTGAAGGCCCCGATTTACTATGCGACCGCAGGCGTTGCTCCCCAGATTACCGGGCAGCCGCAGAGCGCCACGTACGAGAAGGGCGACAAGGCCGCCGACCTCAAGGTGACCGCCACCATTCCCGATGGCGCCGCCGGCTCCGACCAGTACCTGACCTACAAGTGGACAGTCAGGGACGTCACTGCCGACAATGCGAAGGCTGACACCACCGACTCGAAGGCAAACGCTCGCGCGGCGAAGAAGAGCACGGTCGCGCTGCTGAAGGCCGCTCCCGCCGCCAAGACCACTACGGCCGCTGCGAATGACGCAACCGGCATTGCAAGCCAGAGCTCCACGTGCCCCGTGGACACCTCCAAGGTGGGAACGTTCGAGTATCAGTGCACCGTCACGAACAGCTTGAACGGCAAGCCCGTCACGTCCGAGGTTGCGACGATCACGGTGAATGAGAAGGCACCGAAGCCCGATGACAAGCCGAGCACGGATGACAAGGGCAACAACGCCAATGCTGGCAACGCCAACGCTAACGGCGGCACCGCTCCCAGCAAGAAGAGCCCGGCCAAGGCCGCGCCTGGTAGGCTCGTCTCGACCGGCGACACCAACAACGCGATGGTTCCCGTAGCGATCGCCATCGCCGGCGTCGCAATCGTGGTCATCGCCCTCGTGGTGCGCAAGCGCAACCGCGAGTAGCGGTCCGCGACAGGGGGAGGCCTCCTGACACGGTAAGACGGCGGCCCCGGAGTTCACGCTCCGGGGCCGCTTTTGTGTGCGCTTACGATTGGGTTCTAGCCAAGGGATCGCGCTCTTCTCGCCCGGCGCCAGTGGTGCCGGTCCATCGCGGGGCTAGTCCAGCGCGTCCAGGCAGGTCTCGATGGGGATGCCGCGCGACTTGTCCTCTTGGTACTGGTTGCGCACGATGAGCTTGCGCACCGCCTCCATCGCGCGCGACGTGGCCTGGGCCAGCGGCATGCCACGCAGCACGTGGCCGATCATGACGGACGAGAATATGTCGCCCGTGCCGGGGAAGTACACGTCCACCATCTGGATGGGCAGGGCGAAGCGCTCGCCGAGCAGGTGGTCGTACCCAAGAACCATGGGGCGGCCCTCCACGAGGGCGCTCGTGATCACGACGGAACGCGCGCCGATCTTGCGGATGCCGTCCACGAGACGGTCCGCCTCTGGGCGAGAAACGCCGCGCTCCAGGTCGACGGGGGTATCCGTGAGCAGGCAGGCCTCGGTGTAGTTGGGCACGGTGTAATCCGCGAGCGAGACGAGCCTGCGCATGAGGCCGATGGTGGTCTTGGGGACGCCGGCGTACAGGCGGCCGTGGTCCGCCATGATGGGGTCCACGAAGATGCTCGTGCCCCTGGCGGCGTGGCGCTCGCAGAAGTCCGCGATGATGCGGGACTCCTCCTCGCTCTGGATGAAGCCGGTGGAGATCGCGTCGAACGTGAAGCCGAGCTCGTCCCAGATGGGGAGCGTGTTGCGGACGTACTCCGTGCAGTCCTGGATGTAGAACTTGGGGTAGTTGAGCGTATCCGAGACCAGTGCCGTCGGCAGGTTGTGGATGCGGTACCCCATGTGGGTGAGCACGGGCAGCATGGCGGCGAGCGCCACCTTGCCGTAGCCGCACATGTCGTTGATGAGCAGGATC
>JAGAWD010000116.1 GCA_017941585.1 Olsenella sp.
ACCCGCACCAAGATGTTCGACGCCGCCGTCGAGCGCCAGCCGTCGTAGGCCGTGCTGCATCGAGCCCATCGCGTCTCTAGGTAGAGAAGAGCGTGCCCTCCCGCCCGCACCGGCGCGGCGGAGGGGCACGCATCACGCATTAGTCGCAAGGAGGTCGTGCCCATGAGCACAGCCCAAGGTGCGGAAGGCACCCCAAAGGAGAAGGGCAGGGGCCGTCTTGGCAGCTTCCTGCTAAAAGACCACCGCTACGTCCTTCTGGGGACGAGCGTCGTCGCCGTGCTCGGCATGTGGCTCTCGATGCAGCCGCGCTCGTCGCTCAGCTTCCTGGCGCCCGTGTACGCGCTCGAGGTCGTCATGTACTACGTGCTGCTCGCGTGGGTTATCGTGTCGGCGGTCGCGCTCGTGACGAAGCTCGCCAAGTGGCGCGACTACGCCCAGACGTCGCCGTTCGCTAAGCCGGCGGCACGCCGTGCCGAGCGTAGGTGCTCCTACGTGGTCTGGCTCTTCTCGGCCGTGCTCTTCGTCGACCGCGCGGTCATGGGCTTCGTGTCCGTGGTGCAGGGCGCCGTCGCGTCCAACTCCAACCCCAAGGACTTCCTCAGCGCCATGGTGTACATGGTGTACAAGGGGCGCGGCATCTTCGCGCGCGGCATCGCCACCACCATCGAGCTTGCGGTGTTCGGCACCGTCATCGCGTTCTTCCTCGCGCTGCTGCTGGTGTTCCTGCGCCTGCAGCGGATTGACCGTCCGGACAACGACTTCGTGCGCTTCCTCAAGGTCGTGGGCTGCGGATTTGCCAAGGTGTACTCGGCCGTGGTCCGCGGCACGCCCATGATGGTGCAGTCGCTCATCATCTACTTCGCCGGGTTCGCGGTGCTGTCCGGCTCCGGCATGAGCACGAACGAGATCCGCGCCGTCTGGTCCACGTTCGTCGCCGGCCTCGTCACCATCTCGCTGAACTCCACCGCGTACATGATGGAGGTCCTGCGCGGCGGCATCGAGGCTGTCGACCCCGGCCAGACGGAGGCGGCGCGCTCGCTCGGCCTCTCGCAGTGGCAGGCCATGAGCAAGGTCGTGTTCCCGCAGGGCATCAAGAACTCCATCCCGGCGCTCTCCAACGAGCTCGTCATCAACATCAAGGACTCCTCGGTGCTCTCGGTCATCGGCGTGTTCGACCTCATGTTCGCCACGACCACTGTCGCCGGCATCTACTACCGCCAGCTCGAGACCGACATCGCGGCGGCCGTGTGCTACCTCATCCTCACCATGATCGCCTCGAAGCTCCTCTCCATGCTCGCCGTCCGCCTGGACGCCCCGGCCATGGGGCCGGCGCTGTCGTCGTCTGAGGTCAAGGTCACCACGGGCGTCGCCGGCAGCGCGAGCCAGACCATCAAGACCGAAATCGAGTCCGGACAGACCCAGCACAGGGGAGGCATGTAGGCCATGGCAGCAAGCAACACCGCGGGCACCGAGCCCGTCATCAGGATCGAGGGCCTGCGCAAGAGCTTCGGCGACCACGTCGTCCTCAAGAACATCGACTTCGACGTCATGCCGGGCGAGGTCGTCACCATCATCGGCGCGTCAGGCTCCGGCAAGTCCACGCTCCTGCGCTGCATCAACCTGCTCGAGACGC